>JBILUM010000174.1:0-5911 GCA_044370995.1 Ilumatobacteraceae bacterium
GCCGCGGCCCTGGGGGGCGCGCCCCGGCGGTGGACGTGGGCGGAGGTGCACGCAGCGGTGGTGTCCCTCGCCGCGGAGCTGCAGCGTTCGGGCGTGCGGCCCGGTCAGCACGTGGCCGTGCACCGCGCGAAGACCGCCGAGTCGCTGTTGGCCGTGTGGGGTGTGCTCCACGCCGGCGCGGTCGTCGTACCGGTCGACGCCCAGCTCGGGCCCGACGTCACGGCCGGGATGTTCGAGCGCGCCGACGTCGTCGCCGTGCTCGTCGACCGGCGAACGGCAACGAGGATTCCCGCCGGTCTGACGGCGATCGACGTCTCGACGGTGGTCGCCACCGCACCATCCAGCGCGCCGGTGGCAGAACGCCTCCGGCGGGCGCCCGACGACACGGCCTACCTGATCTTCACATCGGGCTCCACGGGTGTGCCGAAGGCCATCGAGCACACGCACGCGAGCGCGCTGGCGTACGCGACGCTCGTGGTCGACACCTACGGCCTCGGCCCGGCCGATCGGGTGGCGGGCATGTCCCCGTTGCACTTCGACATGTCGACGCTCGAGCTGTACGCGGCTCCGCTCGCGGGCGCCACCGTCGTCGTGATGGACGAGGCGCTGATGCGTTTCCCCGCGTCGTTCTCGCAGCGCAGCGTGGCCGAGCGGGTGACGGTCTGGTACGCGGTGCCGTTCTTCCTGCAGCAGCTCGCCTCGCGCGGCGCGCTCGACCAGCACGACCTGTCGTCGCTGCGATGGCTTCTCTACGGCGGCGAGGCCTACAGCCCGGCCGCGCTCGACGCACTGCTCCATCAGCTGCACGCCGACGTGGCGATCTCGAACGTGTACGGCCCGGCCGAGGTGAACCAGTGCACGGTGTGGAGCTTCACCCGTGACGAGCTCGACACGACCGCGGCCGACGTGCCGCTCGGCGATGCGTGGGGCGGCGCACGACTGGCGGTCGTGGACGACGACGGTGAGCCGGTCGTCGAAGGTGAGGCCGGTGAGCTGCTCGTCGCTGCGACGACCGCGATGGCCGGCTACTGGCGCCAGCCCGAACTCACCGACCGCACGTTCCGGCAGCGCCCCGAACTCGGTCCGGGGCGCTGGTACTCGACCGGCGACCTCGTCCGCCGCGGCGGGGACGGGTTGCTGCACTACCTGGGTCGCCGTGATCACCAGGTGAAGATCCGTGGCACCCGGGTCGAGCTCGACGGCGTCGAAGCCGTGCTCGGCAACGGCCCGCGGGTCCTCCACGTCGTGGCGGGCCCGACCCCGACCACCGACGGCATCATCGCCGTCGTGGTCCCGACCGACGACGCGTTCGACGAGCACGAGCTCATCTCGTACGCGAAGTCGCGTCTGCATCCCTCCGCCGTGCCGGCGCGCGTGGTCCGTTCCACGGATCTTCCGCGAACCGGTTCGGGAAAGATCGATCGTCGCCGCGTCCGCGCCGAACTGCTGCAGGAGACCCCCACATCATGAACCCGACCGATCTCCGGGCGCAGCTCTGTGCCTTCATCAACGACACGGTGTCGCTCGATCCCGACGTGCCGGTCGCCCCCGACACCGATCTCCTCCTCACGGGTCTCGTCGACTCGCTCGGTGTGGTGCAGATCGTGAGCTGGATGGAACAGGAACTGGGCATTGCGGTCGAGCCGACCGACGTGGTGCTCGAACACTTCCAGACGGTCGACGCGATGGCGGGCTTCGTCGAGGGGCGCCGTGCGCTGACCGACGCAGCCCCCGCCGCGGATCCGGTGGGGCACGACGCCTGATGACCGTCGTCGGCCCACAACCGTCGTCGGTCGGCGCAGTCCCACTCCAGCTCGGGGCGCGCCGCCGCCCCGACACCTCCCTGACGCCGTTCCAGCGGCGACTCTGGGCCGCGCAGCGACGCGCCCCGGAGAGCCCGCTGCAGAACATGGCGCTGGTGAGCCATCTCGTCGCACCACCCGGTACCCGCATCGATCCGGAACGTCTGCGCGCCGCGTTCGCGTCCGTGGTGGCGCGGCGCGATGCACTGCGCACGCGCATCGACACGAGCACTGCGACCGGCGAACCGCGGGCCACGGTGGTCGATGACATGCCTGCGTCGACGATCGAGCGACTGCCGCTCGACGAGGTCACCGACTGGGCACGCGGGCGCGTGAGCCGACCGGTCGATGCGACGGTCTGCCCGTACGACTCGGTGATCCTCGTCCACGACGACGGCTCGGTCAGCTGGTACCTGTGCATCCACCACGTGGTCACCGACGCGACCTCGTCGTCGATGGTGTTCGCGGAGACCGCGGCTGCGTACTTCGGGGACGAGGCCGCGCAGGCACCCTCGTTCGGTGCGTGGGCCTCCTCGCTCCGCGCACCCGACCCCCGCCGTCAGATCGCCGCCGACCACTGGTCGACGTGGCCCGTCCCGGAACCGCTCGGAGGCTGGTACCGCACGATCACCCGCCCCGACCCCGTGAGCGAACGGCAACGCGTGGCCCTCGACCCCGTGCTCCGCGGCGCGGTCGACGCCGCGCTGGCCGGTCCGTACCGGCTGCTGTCGCCCGACATGTCGTGGACGACCCTGCTCTGCGCCGTGACGGCGGCGCACCTCGCCCGCATCTCCGGACGCGACGAGGTCACCATCGGGCTGCCGGTGCACAACCGCAACGCGGCGACGCGCGACCTGGTCGGTCTGGTGATGGAGGTGTTCCCGCTGCGCATCGAGGTGTGCGACGACGACACCTTCGCCGAGCTCCACCGACGCACCGCACGATCGGTGATGGAGCTGATGCGCTTCGCCTCACCCGGCACGTCGCCGGCGGTCGAGGTCGACGCCGTCGTGAACGTCATCCCGCGAGGTGCCCTCGGGCACTTCGGGGCCTTCGCGGCCCGGTCCAGCTGGGTGCACGCCGGCGCATCCGACCCCGGGCACCTGGTGCGCGTGCAGCTCACCACCTACGAGGGCGACGTCCCGGAGATCGAGCTCGACCTCAATGCCGCCGCGGCCGACGACCGCCACCGAGCGGCCGCACCCGCCCATTGGCGTGCACTCCTGGCCGCCGCGGTCGGCGATCCGCAGACCGAGGTGGCGACCGTCGAGATCCTCACCGACGATGAACTCGCGGTGCTCCTGCCGTGGGGCGAGGGCGACCTGCCACCCATGTGGCGCGGCCCGGTGACCGAGAGCCTCGCCACCGCACTGGCGGGCCGAGACGATCCTGCCGACCCCTCGCACATCGCGGTCGTCGACGGAGATCGCCGACTCACCGGCGCCGAGTTCTGGCACTGGGTGGAGACGACGCGAGCCTGGCTCGCCGGTCGCGGCGTCCGCGCCGGCGACCGGGTGGGCATCTGCCTGCCGCGTTCGGTCGAGGCGCTCGTGGCGATCGACGCGGTGCTGCGCAGCGGCGCGTCGTACGTGGTGCTCGATCCCGATCATCCCGAGTCCCGCCGAGCGACGCTGGCATCACGCGCCGGGTGCGTCACCGTGATCGGTCACGTGCCGGCACCGGACGCGTTCCCCGACGACCTCCCGCCCGCACCTCCGGCGCCCTCCATCTCGCCCGATGACGAGGCGTACGTGCTCTACACGTCGGGCTCGACGGGTGAACCGAAGGGCGTGCCGATCACCCACGGCGGGCTCGCCGCATACCTCGACATCGCCCTCGCGTCGTACACCGGCGCGGCCGCCGGCCAGTCGGGACCACCGGTGGCGCCACTGTTCAGTGCGCTCACGTTCGACCTCACGGTCACCACCCTGTTCGTCCCGCTGCTCGCCGGTGGACGGATCGAGGTGATCCGCGGCGACGGCGCCGCAGCGATCGGCGAGGTCGCGCGACGGCCTCACCTCACCTGGGCCAAGGCCACGCCGAGCCATCTCGAACTGCTGGTCCGCCAGCTGGCGCCCGACCACGCCCTGCGCACCCTCGTCGTCGGCGGCGAGGCGTTCCCCACCGGGCTCGCCCGTCGCCTCGCCGGGGCACTGCCCGGCGTCGCCATGTTCAACGAGTACGGCCCGACGGAGGCCGTCGTCGGCTGCATGATCCACCGCACCGACGGTGGCGGCGCCGACGCGTACGACCACGAGGCGAGCGTGCCCATCGGCGGACCGATGCCAGGGGTGACCCTCGGTGTGTTCGATCGTCGAGGGCGGCGGGTGCCGCCGCGAGTGGCGGGCGAACTGTGGATCGCGCATGCCGGCCTCACGACCGGTTACCTCGACCAGCCCGCGCTGAACGCCGAACGCTTCGTCGATCACACCACGAGCTCCAACGGGCACGGACAGCGCTGGTACCGATCGGGCGACCTGGTCACCCTGCTCGACGACTCGGTGCTCACCTACCTCGGACGCATCGACGAGCAGGTCAAGATCGGCGGAATCCGGCTCGAACCCGGTGAGGTCGAGGCCGCGCTCGAGCAGCATCCGGCGGTCCGCCGAGCCGCGGTTCGTCTGTGGAGCCCGGCCACCGTCCGCGACCGCGGCCCGCGGCAGCACTGCGTGCGCTGCGGCCTGCCGAACGACGTGCCGGGCACCTCTTTCGACAATGAGGGCGTGTGCGGCACCTGCCGCGACTACGACCGGATCAAGGCGCAGGCACAGGCGTGGTTCCGCACACCCGACGATCTCGTGGCGCTGCGCGACCGGGCGCGGGCCGAGCGCCGCGGCACGGTCGATGCCGTGCACCTGCTGAGCGGCGGCAAGGACTCCACCTACTCGCTGTACCGGCTCATCGAGATGGGCTTCGAGGTCGTGACGGTCACGCTCGACAACGGCTACATCTCCGAGGGCGCCAAGCAGAACATCCGCCGGTCGGTGGCCGACCTCGGCGTCGAGCACCGCTTCGTGTCGACCGAGCACATGGACGCCATCTTCCGCGACAGCCTCGAGCGCTACTCGAACGTGTGCAACGGCTGTTACAAGACCATCTACACCCTGGGGGTGCAGGTGGCCGAGGAGGTCGGCGCGCCGCTGCTCGTCACGGGCCTCAGCCGCGGCCAGCTGTTCGAGACGCGCCTCATGCCCGGCCAGTTCGATGGCGAGCGCTTCGATCCCGACGCGATCGACCGCGCCGTCATCGAGGCGCGGCGCAGCTACCACCGCGTGCCCGACGCGCCGAACCGGTTGCTCGACACCTCGGTGTTCGCCACCGACGACGTGTTCGACCGGCTCACGTTCGTCGACTTCTACCGCTACGTCGACGTCGAACTCGCCGACATGCTCCACTTCCTCGCGACCCGCGCACCGTGGGTGCGGCCGGCCGACACCGGACGTTCGACGAACTGCCTCGTGAACGCGGCGGGCATCCACGCCCACCAGACCGAGCAGGGGTACCACAACTACGCGGTGCCCTATGCGTGGGACGTGCGCCTCGGCCACAAGACCCGCACCGAGGCGATGGAGGAGCTCGACGACCAGCTCGATCTCGACGACGTGCAGCGGATGCTCGGCGAGATCGGTTACGAGCCACGGCCGCGCACGGTCTTCACGGCGTGGATCGAAGCGACCGCCGACGCGGGCGAGCTGCCGGCGCCATCTGAGTTGCGGCGCTTCCTCGCCGACCGTCTGCCGACCGCGGCGATCCCTGCGGCGTTCGTCCACGTCGACGAGCTGCCCCATACCGCCAACGGCAAACTCGACACCGCATCCCTGCCGGCCCCCGACCGTGTGCACCGTCCGACCACGCTCGCGATCGAGTTGCCCGAGACCGACACCGAACGGTTGCTGGTGGAGCTCTGGGAACACATCCTGCGCCTCGAGCCGGTGAGTGTCTCCGACGACTTCTTCGAGCTCGGTGGCGACTCCCTCGCCGCGATCGAGTTCTCGTTGGCGGCCAGCCGTCAGCTCGGCCTCACCGTCTCCGAGGAACTGCTGTTCACGCATCATCGGCTCCGCGACGTCGCCGCGGCGATCGACGATCTCGTGCGGTCCGGCGCCGTC
>JBILUM010000487.1:0-3101 GCA_044370995.1 Ilumatobacteraceae bacterium
CGCCGATGCGGTCGGAGAAGCGGGTGATCAGTTCCTGGGCCTCGGTGCTCAGGTACTTCGAGTACGTGGCCATGAACCCCGGCAGGAGCATCGCCCACAGACCGGCCAACTGTTGGGCGTCCTCGGGACCACTGCGCCGGCTGAGGAACTCGATGTCGTACAGCGTCGGGTCGTTCCAGCGCGGGCCGTGGAGCCTGGCCAGCTCCACCACCGCGGTGCGCGCCTGCTCGACGCTGCAACCGGTGAGCTGGTTGCCCTGCTCACCGGGCGCGAGGTCCTCGAGCACGAGCACGAAGTCGCCGCTCGCCTCGTCCCAGTCGGCGTGATGGCAGTGCGCGACGCGGATGTCGAGCGTGCCGACGAGGTCTCGGTAGAACTTCACCTCGCGCTCGTAGTTGCGCAGGGCGATGCCGGTCGCCCGGCTGGTGGGATCGGGCGACGGCAGCTTGGCGACCACGGTCGCCGGCGCACCGGCACCGACGGCATCGGCCGACGCGTAGGAGATCGCCAGTCGCAGGTTCATGCCCACGAGACCGTCGCCGATGCGACGGACGCCGAACTCGGCGACCTCGTGGCCGAGCACGCCGCTCAGCCAGGCAGGGGTCAGGAAGTCGGGTGCCAGATGGTGGTCGCTCATCGGTCGCCGACCCTAACGCCGCACCCGTGGGCACACCCACCCGCGCCAGCGCCGCCCGCGACGACCGCTCAGGCGGGTTCGACGTGGGCGATCCGTTCGAGGGTGCGCCAGATGACGACGAGGATGATCGCCGAGCCGACGAAGGCGAACCAGAAGACGGCAGTGACGCTCCAGACCTGGGCGATGAGTCCACCGAGGGCCGAACCGGCGACGAGACCACCGAACACGCCCAGCATGTAGACGGCGCTCACCCGACCCTGTAGCTCGGCGGGCACGGCGCGCTGGCGGATGGTGACCGCAGTGGTGCCCCACGCGGCCTCGTGGATCCCGAACACGAACAGCACCGCCGCGGCGACCGCCGAGGTGGAGGTGAGCGCGAGCGTGAGGTGCGTGCCGGTCTCGATGACGAGCCCGGCGCGCATGATGTTGCCGAGGCTCACCCGCCGCTCGAGCCAGCCGTATCCCCACGAACCGAGCAGCCCGCCGAGCGCGCTCATCGTGGTGAGCACGCCGAAGCCGATGTCGCCGAGGCCGAGTTGCTCGCGCACGTAGAGCACCATCACCGCCATCGTGGCGCCGAAGGTGATGTTGAAGGTCACGACGGTGATCGTGAGCGTGCGCACGGGGCCGTGCTCCCAGAGCCAGCGCAGGCCGTCGGCGATCTCCCGTCGGGCGTGCCGCTCGCCGTCGGGCCGCTCGGGCAGCGGGAACGGGATGCGCACCAGCAGCAGGGCACCGGCGACGAACAGC
This sequence comes from Ilumatobacteraceae bacterium, assembly GCA_044370995.1. Taxonomy (GTDB): domain Bacteria; phylum Actinomycetota; class Acidimicrobiia; order Acidimicrobiales; family Ilumatobacteraceae; genus VFMC01. The sequence goes on from JBILUM010000487.1 coordinate 1,388, forward strand.
ACCACCTGTGCGGCGAGCGGCCAGGCGATGCCCACCGCGAACAGGAACGCGCCGATGGGCGGGCCGGCGAGCTGGTTGACGACGATGTGGCCGCCCATGATCCGGGCGTTGGCGATCCCGAGGTCCTCGGGCTCGACGATCATCGGCAGCAGCGTGTTGGCCGTGGTGTCGACGAACACCTCTGCCGTGCCGAGCAGGAACATCGCGCCGAGCACCACACCCACGTTCACGGCGTCGAGCACCACCATCGCCACCACCACGGCGAGCACCGACCCGCGGGCGATGTTCGCGAACGAGGCGATGAGCCGGCGGTCGTGGCGGTCGGCGATGACACCGGCGTACAAGCCGAACAGCAACCAGGGCAGGCGTTGCAGGAGCGACGCCATCGCCACCAGCAGCGGGTCGTCGGTCTGTGACGCCACGAGCAGCGGACCAGCCGCGAGGCCGATGCCGTCACCGAAGTTCGTGATCCACGACGACGCGAGGAGGCGGCGGTATCTCGGTCCCAGGCGCGCCGGGATGATCGCGTCGAGGACCGTGCCCATGGCCCGTCGACGCTATCCGTCGCCGTCGATCGACCCCGGGTGAGTATCCGCTCGCGGCACCTCGCCGAAGAGCGGATCAGCGACCGGCGAGGTCCTCGACGACGTGGTTGCCGCCGTCGACGAGCAGCAGGGTGCCCGTGATGTAGCTCGCGTCGCGACCGGCGAGGAACTCGATCGCGGCCGCGACCTCGTCGGCGGTCCCGCTGCGGCCCACCGGGGAGGCGGCACCGGCGCGGCGTTCGCCGTCGGTGGCCGACGGGGTGTCGATCCACCCCCGCGCGATCGCGTTGACGGTGACGCCTGCCGACGCGACCTCCAACGCCAGTGCACGGGTGAGCCCGACCATGCCGGCCTTCGCTGCGGCGTAGCCACCCGCTCGCTCGAACGCCGACACCGGGCCGGTGGTCGACGCGACGTTGACGATGCGGCCGTAGCGCTGCGCCCGCATGATCGGCACCACGGAACGACAGACCAGGAACGACGTGGTGAGGTTGCGGGCGAGCGTGTCGTCCCACTCGGCCAGGGTGAGCTCCTCGACCAGCCCTGCCGCATCGACGCCGGCACCGACGGAGGTCATTCCCGCGTTGTTGACCAGCACCTCGAGCCGGCCGGTCGACGCCACCGACGACACGAGCGCACTGACGGCTGCCTCGTCGCGCAGATCGCACACCGCCCCCTCGGCCGACCCGCCCCCGATCACGAGTTCGGCGGCACGGCGATGGATGCGGTCCGACGTGGCGACCAGCACCACGTGCATCCCGGCTCGAGCGAAGCGGCGGGCGGCGGCGAACCCGATGCCGCCATCGCTCCCAGCACCCGTGACGAGTGCCATCGGTCGATCGGACGGGGGCGGCTGCTGATCGGACACGGGGCGACAGTAGCGTCGCCCCCATGAGCACCACGCTCGACGATCCCGCCCTCGCGGCGCATCAGGCGAACCTCGACCGCGACGGTTACACCATCGTGCGCGACGCCTTCGACGTCGACACGGCGACAGCACTGCATGCCGATGTCGAACGCCTCGAAGCCCTGCTGCAGATCGGCCCGGGCACCAACGGGTTCGAGGGCCGGGCGACGCACCGTGTGTACAACCTGCTCGCTCACGCCGAGCTGTACCAGCAGATCCCGGTGCATCCGGTGGTCCTCCCCCTGATACGCCATCTCATGGG
>JBILUM010000489.1:0-3099 GCA_044370995.1 Ilumatobacteraceae bacterium
GATCATGCTGGCCGACGCCGACGCGGCCCTCGCCGCCCTGGTCGAGCACGGCCCCATCACCGTGGTCGGCCGCGGCCTCGGCGCGTACGTGGCGCTCATGCTCGCCGGTGCCCGCGCCGCCGACGTGCGCGGCGCGGTGCTGTGCGACGGCCCCGGCCTCGCCGGTGGCGCGATCGGTCCCACGTCGCAGAGCTTCGTCGCCCTGCCGCCGCGCGAGCTGCCGCCCGACCCGTACGCGCTGTTCGAGCTGTCGCGCGACCTGCGCCCGCCCGACTACGCCACCCTGTTCGTTCGCCTCGCGCTCGAGTCGGGTCTCGACGAACCCATCGCCGTCGCCGCGAAGGTGCGCCCGCCGTGGCTCGCTGCGGTCGCCGACGAGGTGGGCGTCGCGAGCGCCACCCTCGACGAGGCGCTCGCGACCTTCGCCGCCGTCTGAACCGCTTCGCCTCCCGACCGCCGGATCCCTGCCCCGCAGGGCCGCCGTGCCGGGGCATCGGTAGGCTCGCGGTCGTGCGCACCGTGACGATCGCCCTCTGCGCCTTCGTGCTGATGGAGCCGTTCACCGCGCTCGCTCATCGGCTGGTGATGCACGGGGTCGGCATCTCTCTGCACCGCAGCCATCACCGGCGGGTGCGCCCGGGCGAGTCGCCGCGCCGCTGGGAGGCCAACGACGCGTTCCCCGTCATGTTCGCCGCCGTCGTGATGCTCGGCTTCGCCGTCGGGTTCAACGTGTCGGGCTTCGACGTGCTCGTGCCGATCGGCATCGGCATCACGGCCTACGGCGCCGCCTACGCACTCGTCCACGACGTGTACATCCATCGCCGGCTCCCGCTGTTCGGCGAGCGCACCCTGCCAGTTTTCGAGCGGCTGGCCGTCGCCCATCGCCGGCACCACGACCGCAACGGTGCCCCCTACGGCATGTTGGCGCCGCTGTCGGTCCGCTGGGCGCGTGGCCGCAGCGGGTCGCGGCCGTCCCACGACCCCGCCGACGCGTAGGGCTCGAACCTGGCGAACAGCTCCTCGCCGTACCACCGCTCGGTGCGGGTGCGGCGCACGACCTCACGGTGCTCGGGCAGCCCGGTCGCCCAGGCTCTCGCGGCACCGAGGTCGCGCCAGAGGCTGAACGTCCCCAGGCGACCGAGCGGTGCCTCCCCGATGCCCACCACCGCGAGCAGACCGTCCGCGTGCTGGAGGCCGTCGCTCACCGGCCGTCCCGCGCCACGGAACGCGCGCCACGACCGCGGCCGCACATCGGCGCGGGTGATGATCGCGACCGGACCGTCGGTTCGCGTGGCCGGCAACAGCGCCTGCACCACCGGCACACCCCGCCAGGCACCGTGGCCACCCGCAGCGCGGAGCCGCACGTGCCACGCCTCGTCGGCGGCGGCCCATCGGGCTGCCATGCGCACGTGGAACGCCTCGAGGGATGCCTCGTCGTCCCAGATCGCGAACAGCGCCGAGCGGCCGAGATCGGCACCGGGGCCGGTGCTGCTGCCCGCACCCGTCCCCAGCAGTCGCCAGAACCGCAGGCCCGGCACCGTGCGGAGCAGGCGACGGTCGAGACCGAGACGGGCGAGCGAACGTACAGCGCCTCCTGCGCGGACCAGATGGAACGATCCGACGCCCTGTTCCGCTGGTTGCACGCCTGCCAGCATGTCAGGCATGCACCGGTCGCGCCGAGGAACCCACGATCGGGCCGGATCGCCCCGGACCCGGGAGGCACCGGCCGCGACGGGCGGTCCGCGCCCATGAGCGGCGGTACGGCCCAGGTCGCGGCCGGGATCGGCGCGATCGTCATCGGGTACCTGCTCGGCTCGATCCCCGTCGCAGACCTCGTCGCCCGCCGGCGGGCGGGTGTCGACCTGCGCCGGGTCGGCGATCGCAACCCCGGCTACTGGAACGCCAAGGAGCAACTCGGTCGCCGCGCAGCGCTCCCGGTGTTCGCCGGCGACGTGGCCAAGGGCGCCGTGGCCGCGCTGGTCGGCCTCGCCGTCGATGCCGTCGCCACCGGCGGCGGGCACTGGTGGTTGGCCTACGCCTGCGGCTTCGCGGCGATGGCGGGACACGCGTGGCCGGTGTTCGCCGGCTTCCGCGGCGGGCGCAGCGTGCTCACCTTCGTCGGTGCGGCGCTCGTGCTGTCGCCGTTGACGGCGGCGATCAGCATCGCCGTGCTCCTGGCGGTCACGGCTGTCCGCGGCTTCGCATGGGGGGCACGGGCGGGCGTGTTCGCGTTCCCGCTCGTGCAGCTCGTGGTCGACGGTCCGTACCGGACTGCGGCGACGGGATGCCTGATGAGCCTGATCGGGCTGCGCTTCGCGATGGCTGCGCTCGCCGATCGGGCCGATCGGGCCGACCGGGCCGACCGGAGCGACCGGCCCGATCGACCCTCAGCGGGCGATCCGACGCCGGACCCTCAGCGGTAGCTGCGACCGCGCCACGGTTGGCGCGGGTCGACGATGCCGCGCACGAGCGCGGCGACCGCGACGAGGTCGGCCGCCGGCGAACACCAGTACGCGGCCGACCGTCGGCGATAGGCGGTGCGGGTGCCGACGAGCGTGCCGGCACGGACGGCGAGCAGCACCACGTCGAGCGCATCGGCGCGACGGGCCAGTAGGCGCGGCAGCGGGAGGGCCTGGGCCACCACGACGACAGCGAGGTCGACCAACTGCCGGTACCAGGGCTCGACGCCGGGCAGGGCCAACGAGCGCGCCCATCCACGGAACGTGCTCGGTCCGTCGGGATACATCTCCGTGAGCAGCAGGTCGGCCCCGTCGAGCATGGTCACCTGCCAGCCACGACCGGCCAGGTGGCGCGCCAACGCGACGTCTTCGACCACCTCGCCCGCCACCGGCTGCATCCCTCCGGCGCGCAGGAACGGCACGCGCGGGAACGCCATGCACTGACCGTTCGCCATCTGGCGGTTCGGCGCGACCCGGCCGAGCGCGCCGGGCGGACCGAACCGGTAGACGAGCGTGGTGAGCAGCGCCGGGTGCAACCAGGCGGCACCGGGCGTCGGGCACTCGAAGCTGCCGCCGACGGTCACGAACTGCAGCCCGTCGGCGAGCGCCCGGTTCACGAGCGCACCGGGGAGCGATGGGT
>JBILUM010000490.1:0-3097 GCA_044370995.1 Ilumatobacteraceae bacterium
CATCGCCTGTGGGCAGATACCCGCAGGTCAACGCTGCCTGCAGTTCGGCGTTGCTGATGTCGCCCACGTAGCTCTCACCCGCTGCCAGCGCCGCTGCTCGAGCCGGCGAAGCCTCGAACCCCACGACCGGGAATCCGACCTGCACAGCACGCATGGCGACCGGAAGGCCCACGTAGCCCTGGCCGACCACGACCACCTTGGCCGAACGATCTTGTATGCGACTCAACAGCGAGTCGAGGTCCGACGACATCGAGGTGTGCTCATCCCTTCACGTGGCAGCGAGAACGAGTCTAGGAGGTGCTGGCGATGGGGCCCTCGTAGACCACCAGGAGTTCATCGATCACGTCGTCGAGTGAGCGAGCGTGCGACCCCTGGGAACTGCCCCGGCCGCGTTGCACCTGGTCCGCGATTGCTCGGCCCAGCTGCGTTGGGTCTCTTGGCGCCACCACCGATCCGTCGTGCGCGCCGACGAGCTCGGGGATGTTGCCGACGCTGGTGGCCACGATCGGCAGGCCGAGCGCCAATGCCTCGATGACGACCATCGGTTGACCCTCGTAGTCGCTGGCGACCACCAGCAGATCCGCCGCTGCCATCTCGGCGAGCACGTCGAGCCGTGGCGGCAGAAACGCCACGACGTGATCGATCTCGAGCTCGCGTGCGAGTTGGCGATGCGCGTCGAGGCCGGGCCCGTCGCCGATGCACACCAGGCGCACCTGTGCCCCGAGATCCCGGGCGATGCGGAACCCGTGCAGGAGGTTCGGGTAGTTCTTCGCATCTCGGTGGCTGGCGACGACGATCGCGATCTGTTCGGCGTGACCTCGTTGCGCCTTGGTCGCTGTTCGTGCCCGTGCGACGCGCTCGGTGTCGACCCCGTGCGGGATCACCGTGCAGCGCTTGCGGCCGGCACCCGGCAGCGAATCAGCCACCGCTGTGGAGACCGCGGTGATCGCGTCGTCGCGCCAGGCGGTCAGCCTCCACATCGCTCGGGTTCCTGAGCGAAGGCTCGTCCACGGCGTGTGCGAGGTCGTCACCAGCTTCGAGTCACCGATGCGGAGGCGAGCGATGATGCTCGGCAGCGGGCCGTGCACGTGCACCACGTCGAATCGTCCACCGGACGCGAGCGAGACGAGCCGACGTGCTGCGCCGAAGCCGATCCGGTCCGAACCGCCCAGGTCGTGCACCTCGATGCCGACGTCGTTCAGCAGCGGCAGCATCTGGGCCCGAGCACCGCTCACCACGGCAACCTCGGTGCGGATGCCACGCCGATTCAGGCCGATCGCGAGGTCGACCACGATGCGTTCGATGCCGCCGATGTCGAGGCCCTTCGTCACCAGCAGGACCGAGTTCGGCTCAGCCATTCGAACCTCGCAACGAGCCGGCCATCCGTCGCAGATGCTGGGGCAACGTCCGGTTGCGATGACGCAGGCTGGCCCGGCTGGGCAGGAGCAGGCCGGTGGCGTACATCACCCGATCGTGGAGCGGCATCGAGTCGATCGCCGCCTTGCCCTCGGGGCCCCAACCTTCGGCGAACGCAGCTTCGTAGCTGGCGAGGGCAGCTCGCTGCGCCTCGGAGCCGTCTTGCCACGCCGCCCATGTGTACGCGTCGTGCGTTTGGTCGAGGAACAGTTCGTTCCACACCGTGCTGATCGCCCGCGACAGCACGAGATGTGCGTCGACGCGTTCGAGGCGGTCGGCGAGCGCTCTCCAGTCGGCACCCGAACCGAGGATCAGTTGCGCCACATCGCGCTTGGCGCGAAGGCCCGAGCCGCCGCCCAGCTTCGTGTGGCAGCACGCCTGGAGCAGCCGATCGTCGAGATGCAGCGCGTGCAGTGCCACGCCGCCCAACGACATCGGGGTCGGCTCGTGACGCCAGATCTCGTCGTGGTCGATCCGTGCACCGAACCAGCCGCCGGTGATCGCGAGATGCAGGTCGAGCTCGCCATCACCCGTCGGCGGATACAGCACGATCGCCTTGCCGTAGCGCCGCTCCCACCAGCCGCGCACGGGTGGCTCTGCTCTGGTGAAGCCGGTGGCAGTCAGCCCTCGCAGTGCGGTCGGCAGCTGCGATCGCCGCACCAACAGATCGCAGTCGCCGAACACCCGCTCGGCCGGGTCGTCGTGATCGAGGTGCGCGATCGCCACACCCTTGAGCACCCGGACGTCTGCGCCTGCCTTCGTGATCGCCTCCGCCGCCTGCACCGCGACCGACTCGGCGAGCAGGCAGGTGCGCAGCGCTGCCGATGCAGCCTCGGCTGCTGCGGCACGGACCGTTTCGTCGGCGCTCACGACGCCGGTGTCGATCGCCCGCCACAGCAGACCTTGCACGCGGTGAGCGGTCGCCTCCCGAATCGTCTCCTCGGATGCCGTGACGGGTCGGGTGTAGGTCACACACGGGAGGCCGACACCTGCCGCCACCCGGATCGCATCGGAGGGCTGTGTCACCGGTACTCGCTTCGCACGAACTCGGCCACGGCATCGATGGCTTCGAACACGTCCTCGTACTGCAGTCGCACCACCGGCAGCGCTCGCACCAACTGCTCGCTTCGTCGGAACATCACCCGCTCGCGTCCCTCCGACCCCAGGGTGTGCTGCACCAGCAACTCGAGCGCTGCAGCGGGCGCGAGCCGCTCGATGTTCACCGCGCCAGGCCGGCGCTCCACCAGTGCCACCGCGCCGAGCGTGGTGTCCCGTTCGGCTCTGGTGGGGGAGTGCCAGATGCGCGACGGCGGTCCTTCGCCGGCTACGCCCGCAGGCTCCGCCGACACACCGATCGCGGCAGCGCCACCCGGGCGCAGGCCCACGGGCCGGTGATAGCGACGCACGGTCCACCCGTCCGGCCGGAGCGCGCACACCTCGTCGGCCAGATAACCGTGGCCGCGCATGGTCGCTGCGGCCGTGGCGGTCGACTTGCCGGCACCGCTGGTACCGCACAGCGCGACGGCCCGATCGGTGAGACCGTCGATCGACACGCTGAACGCGCCGGCGTGCAGCACGAGGTGGTCGTCGGCCATCGACTCGGCCGCCGCCCGATTGAGTGCGATGAAGCACTCGGGCAGCAGGTCGTCCGGGCCCGGCCCCGCCATGTGGTCGCCGAGTG
>JBILUM010000024.1:0-11347 GCA_044370995.1 Ilumatobacteraceae bacterium
TGGTACAGGCCCGACGCGAAGAAGTGCTGCCGGCCACCCGCCCCGCTGATCGTGAGTGGATCCTCGTACCGGCCCGGGTAGTACATGCGACAGGTCGGCGTGAGATCGACGAACTTGCCGTCGCGGACGTAGGTGGGCACCTGTGGCAGTCGCGGGTACTGCCACTGCTGCACGCCGTCGGCTGCGTTCGGGTCGTCACCAGCCCTCGTCCACCACGACACCGGCGCTGCGGTCGAGCAGGCCTGGTGCACATGACTGAAGGCCTCGCCCGAGCTCTCGATCTGCGACATCGCCACCGGGTAGCCGTCGGGTCCGGCAGCGGCGGCGTCGCAGTCCACCGGTGCGGTCGCACCGAACCGGTAGCGGGCGAGCGTCGGCGGAACGGGTACGCCCGGGGCGCCGGGCGCGAGGTCGACCGAGTTGGAGTACTCGATCACGTACGGGTTCGCGGTCGTACCGGCGACCAGGATGTCCCCGGTGGCGGTGGCCAGGTCTCCGCCGTTGAGGAACACGTCACCGTCGATGTCCTTGAGGTACGAGCCGGTGTACGCGCCGGCGGTGGAGCCCGACAGGGCCGGCCTCGTCGGATCGCTCTGGGTGGCGATCACGCCGTACCGGTTCCGGCCGGTGTCGTAGTAGGCCAGCGGCGTGCAGGTGATCGAGCCGGTGAAGCCGTTCAGGTCGAACGTGCCAGCCGGGTAGCTGCTCTGGCTGATGCACGACGACGGCCCCCTCGAGACCTGCATCATGATCGCGAGGCGCATGGCCGACTTCGCCGACTCGATGCCGCGGGTGCGTTCCTCGAGCGGTGGACGGGCACGGATCACCGTCGCAGTGAAGGTGAGCAGACCGCCGATCACGAGGCTGCAGACGATCACCATCAGCATCGTGATCGTCAGGATCGAGCCACGATCTCCGGCGACGGCGCGAGGGGTGGTGCGAGTGCGATTCCGAGGAGTGCTCATGGCGCCGGCTTCGAGATCACGAGGCACGACAGCGCCTCGTCGGCCTGGAGGACGATGTCGGCGCCGAGCAGCAGCTCGCCCCCGGTATCGGTGATGGGTTGGGTCACCCTCCCTGTCACGGGGACACCTGCTTCCGAACACTCGATCCGGTCGAACACGTACCCTGCCGGCGTGCCGTCCTCGATGATCCGCACGACCTTGCTGGGCTGGCCCGTGCTGAACGAGTAGTCGAGGGTGACCGAGGCCGTGACGCTTCGGTCGAGGAGCCGATCGCCGATGTCGGTGGAGAAGTTCCACTTGCTGTCGGCCGGCACGTCCTGAAGCGCCCCGCCGACGTCCACCTTCTTCTGCAGCGTCACCGTGCCACCGCACTCCGCTGCCATGATCGCCCGCAGCACCGTCGCCGCGTTCACGAAGGCAGCGCGGAAGAAGTCGGCGTCCGAGGCATTGCCCGCTCCCCCGTTGGCCGCCGGGTTGTACTCGACCGACCCGACCACCGACTTCAGGTTGTTGATCGCCGAGGTCCTGTTGAAGTCGGCGCCGACCAGCACGCCGACGATGCGTGCCGACGTGCGCCGGCCGTCGTTCGCCTTCGCCTGGGCGCTGGCGACCGCCGTGGACGTGGAGATGTTCGAGCCACCGGCGTTGGCGATGTTGCGGTTGGGTTCACCGTCGGTGACGAACACCACCAGGTCGGGCGTGTTCGGGTACGGCGCGCCGGCGACGTCGAAGAACGGCATGTGCAGGCCGCTCTCCCAGTTGGTGCCGGAGCCGATCTGGTCCCAGTGGATGCCGTCGACCAGCGGCGAGTCGGGGATGCTCTGGTTCCAGTTGCCGTCGCGGTTGTCGATCACGGCGATCCGGTTGCGGGCGGAGGTGATGTCGCTCGATGCGTTGAGCAGCGTGAAGAAGGAGCCCTCGGTCGCCGGGTACATCCGGTAGGCAGCACGGTCGAAGCCGATGACGTTCATGCGCACCGGGGTGCCGGTGAAGAGATCGATGAACTCCGTCGCCGCGTTCTCGAGCTGCACACCACCGTTGTTCAGCGGCACCGACCCGGAGGTGTCGAGCACCAGCGTGATCGTGCCGCCGCAGCGGCTCGGTGGGGCGCTGGGGTCGACGAAGCCGAGGTTCGGATCCGTTGGTAGGAACTCGTCCTCGGAGAGGCCTGCCCCACCGGTGGCGAACTGCTCGCCGTTGTCGAACGTCACGATGACGTCCTCGCCGATCGGCTTCAGCACCACCTGATTGCGCGACTTCACCTCGAGCGCGTGGTCGGGCTTCTGGTCGGGCGTCCAGCCCGGCGGTGGGGCCGGCAGCTCGTGCGCCACGCCGACGCGACTCACCGTCTCCTGCGGCGTGCCTGCGTTGCGGATCTCGTAGCGCACGAGCTGCCATTCGTCGCCGACGTTCACGTAGCGATAGGCGACGAAGTACTGGACCGAGACCGAACCGCTGATGTCGAAGCGCTTGATCGTGAGCGCGTTCGTGCCCGGCAGCGTCGTGCTCGTGGCCGGCGAGTAGAGCGGCTCGGTGAACGTCTCCGATGCGGAGGCCAGATCGACCGGCAGCCACGTCTGCACGAAGCTGATGTCCTTCGAGACCGCCACGCGCTCCTCGGCCAGAGGCGTGGACTTCAAGATCACGAGGAACGCCGCGCAGATGGAGGCGAGGATGATGCCGGAGATCGTGATCGTGATCAGCAGTTCGGGCAGTGTGAAGCCTGGGTCCCGCTCGTCGCAGGCGGTCTCGCCGGTGCGTCGGCGGCCGAGCTCAGCCGAGGGTCGCATCTCGCTCCTCGTCGGTCCGGATGTCGCCCATCACCAGGTCGAGCTGGTTGGTCTGCTCCCCGTCCGGGCTGGTGACCCTGACCGTCACCCGCTGCAGCGTCCGCTCCTTGGTGATCGAGATGATCGTTCGGCCGCAGTCCCCCGCCGGCACCGGGTCGGTGGTCGACCAGGTCTTCGTGGTCGTGTCCCAGTACTCCACGTCGAGCACCTCGACGGTGCTGCTCGGCCAGTGGAAGATCGCCGCCGCGTTCTTCGCCTTCGCCGCGTAGCCGCCCATCGAATCGGCTTCCGGGCATGGGTGCCAGCCGTAGTTCGAGACCCGGTCGACCGCGCTGCCGAGCACCGCCTCGACCTTGGCCTGCGTGTCGCTGAACCGGGAGACCCGGATCGCCGACCACATCGCCGGGAGGATGCTCGAGATCACCACACCCATCAGCGCGAGCGACACCAGCACCTCGATGAGCGTGTAGCCGTCGTCGGACTCACCGATCGAGTCGGCCGGCCCTCCCCTTCGCATCCCTCGCAACACTGGCCGCTCCGATCACTGACACGTCGTTCGGCGTGATGGCAGTGTCAGATGCATCGGGCGCGGCGCGCCCACGGGTGAGTCAGGAGTGATTCACGGCTGGCTCACGTTTCCGTGAACCCGTGGACGCTGGAGCGGAAACCCCACCCTGAGTGGGACCGGCTTGCCGGAATCGGCGGACCAAGGCCATCAGTCCGCCGACGGAGCGGGTATCACCCCGGTCCAGGCGTCACCGGACGAACCAACTGTTCACGACGTTCGCGCCGTTCTCCTTCACCTGCACGACGGCGGTGGAGGTGACGACCGGCGAACCGGAGGTGGTGGTCGAGACGATCTTCAACGTCAGCAAAACGACCGGGTTCAACAGACCGAACTCGAACGTGGCGGGCCGCGCGTCCGAGACCTCCATCGTGCCGGCGAGGACGCCACCGCCGACGCTGACCGTCTTGTTCGCCTCGAACCCGGCAGCGGTGATGACCGAGAGCCTGCCCTGCGGGACCGCTATGTAGCCCGGGATGCGCAGGGTGACGGTGGCGGCGGTGGTGAGGTTGACGTCGACGATCGGCAGCGGGGCGGCGGCAGTCGCGAACGGGATGGTCATCGTCGCTTCGGCCGCCGTCGCCCGCGTGACCTTCGCGATCGCGGGGTCGGCGAGCAGGCTGGCGTAGGTGCGGCCGGTCATGTCGGTCGCCGACACGAACACGGTGAAGTTGGTGAGGCGAGCGGCACAGCACGCATCGGTGCGGTTGTGGATGACCACGTCGTTGACGACCGAGTTCGCTCCGACGTCGACCTGCCACCACGGGTTCGGTTCGTCGGCTTCGGTCGTCGACGACACCGAGCCGCTCGCGAACACTCCGTTGGTGGTGCCGTCGACGGCACGCGAGGCGGACGCCGAGCCCTCGGTACTCGACTGCGTGGTGGGCTTCGACCGGGCGATCTCCCCAGCGGTTCCGTTCGACGCGACGCCGTTGACCAGCACCTCGGCGAGCGACAGGGCATCGGTGGTGCTCGCGAGCTGCACCCGCACGTAGCGGCCGACTGCACCGGGCGCGCCGTTGACGAGGGTCGACGGCTTGTACCCCTGGGCGGTCGCCGGGACCGGCGTGGCGCCCGCCACCATCGACCTCGGGACGAACATCGAATCGGTCCGATCGAGGTCGACGTAGTTGCCGCCGCTCATCTCGCCGTTGACGCTGATGAGCGACACGCCGGCCGAGGAGGACGAGGTGACGTCGGCTGCGCTGGTGTAGCGCTTGTTGAACACGACGTTCGCGCCGGCCCCGGCGGTCACCGTGTCGACGACGAGGCGGCCCTCGGCACCGAACACGAAGGTGGCGCCGAGGCCCGAGATGTTGTGCACGGTCGGCGCGTCGATGGCGTAGAACGCGGCCTCCTGGTCGTTGGCGCAGCCCTCCACTTCGCCGCCACCGATGACGACCCGTGCGTTGCCGGAGAACCGGACGCCCCGTTCGAAGTAGTAGATACCCGACGTGAAATACACCGGGGTCGTCCCCACGATCGTGATCGGGTCGACGTAGGTGCCCGGGAAGTACACGAGGCAGCTCGGGTAGCCGGCCGGCATCGAATAGCCGATCGGCGATCGGATGTTGAGGTGCCGGCCAGGGAGCTGCGGCAACCACATCTTGTCGTCGGCGGCCGTGGTGGTGGTCTCCGCCACCCAGGCGTTCGCCGGCATACCACCGCTGCCCGGCATCGCCGTGCCGACCGTGCCGCTGGGCGGGAGCGCACCTGCCTTGGTGGTCGCCAAGCCGTAGCGGATCGTGTTCGGGTCCTCTGCGAGCGTGGACACCATCTTCCAGCACTTGGTGTCGACCGCGGTGTGCAGCCCGGGATCTGCCAGCGCGACGGGCACGGTGAGGCCCGCGGCATCACAGGTCTTGAACAGGTTCACCGGGTCGGCCAGGGCGGTGCGCAGGCCGCCCTTGACCGCCTCCACGCGAGTGTTCTTGCTCTGGAGCACACGCGTCTGGCGGCTCACCGCTTGTGCATAGTTGAGGACCGGCAGGACCACCAAGCTGCTCAGCACGATGAGCGCGAGGGCGAGGATCAGTGCGGAACCCTCGTCACGGTCGCTGCGACGATCGCGGATCGACCGCTCGGCGCGCCGCTCACCTGGTTGCATCGCGGGCCGATCCCCTCGACGACGTCGGCGACTCATACGCGGTTCACCTGTTGGATGCACGAGATCGCCTCGTTGGCCCGCACCTGCACACGGATGCCACTCCACGTGGAACCCGGGACGGCGAACGTCTGGAACGCCTTGGCGGCGCCGCCGGCCTTGCAGCTCCACGACCCCGGCGTGTACGACTGCAGCCCCGACGAGTTGAGGGGCTGGATGTCGACGGTGATGTACTCACCGTCGGGAATGGAGAAGTCGAACGTGCCGCTCTGATACGTCCTGGTCGTGGTGACCGTGTTCAGACTCGCCGGGAGGGGAAGTCCGGCGGCGCTCTTCGTCACTGTGTGCTGGTAGGTGAACGGGTCGGCTGCGGCTGCAGATTCCACCTTGGTCTGCAACGTCAGCGTGCCGCCACACTCGGCGAGCGCGACCGCTTCGAGGGCACCGGCGAACTGGTTGAAGTTCGGCAGCAGGTACATGTTCGCGGTTGCGGCGTTCGTGTACGCGCCGTTCACCGACACGGCCGGGACGCCGAAATCGTTGCCGGCGATCAGGCGGGTGAGGACTGTGCTGTTCCGGATTGGCACGGACACCACGTCGTAGCTTGTGTACGGCAGGGTGTAGTCCTTCGTGCGCAGGCGTGCCGCCGACGCCAGCGTGTTGTAGGTCGCCAGCGTGGTCGGTTCCCAGTACTGGAACGGCGCGGTGTAGACGATGCGCCGGTCCGTGGTCGGCGACGTCGCGTTGTACGTCGCGAGATCGACCGTGCTCCAGACGTTGGTGGCGACGTTGCGCTTTTCGTAGTGGAAGCCGCGGAAGTAGTCGTAGTGGAAGCCAGGGCCGTAGGTGCGCCAGCCCGAACTGTTCCAGCCGGTGAAGGCCGGGCCGACGCCCACCCCGATGAAGTTCACGCTCGAGCGGAAGGCATCGACGATGTACTTGGCCCGGTTGAACGCCTCCTGGCTGCCAAGTTCGACCTCGCGTGCAGGCGGGTTCGTCGGTGCTGTCACGGTCGACGTCGAGCTGGAGTTGACGCGACCCATGGTCGGCTCGCCGTCGGTGAAGAAGATGACCATCTCGGGGTAGACCTGCTGCACCGCACCGGTGTCGGTGTAGAACATCCGGTGCAGGGCATCCTCCCAGTTCGTCCCGCCGCCGGCCGCCAGGAGGTTGACCTGCGACCGCAGGAACGTCACGTCGGCATCGTTCAGCATGTCGAAGTAGCGGGTGCGGGGGCTCTGGCCGATCACGGTCGCCGTACTCTGGAAGCGCACGACCTGGATCTTGATCGGCGTTCCGGCGAAGGCGTTGATGAATGACACGAGACCGGCGTTCACCGTCGGCATCGCGCTGCCGATCGAGCCCGAGGTGTCGACGATGAGCCCGAAGTTCCCGCCGCAGCGGGTGCGGGCCTCGTTGAAGCTGGGCGTGCCCATCATGCTGGTCGAGTCGATGATGCCGCGTTCGACGCCGCCTGCCGTGAGGCTGATCGAGTTCGCACCACCGCCGGCACCTGCGCCGTCACCGCCACCGTCGATCGTCACGACCACTCGCTGGGCGTTGCGGACAGTTGCGTTCGGGTCATCGACGATGGTCGTCGTCGACGCCTGGTCGTCGCCGTCGATCGTGCCGGCATCGAGCGGCTGGCTGACCTTGATCACCCAGTTCGGCGAGGTGACGCCGGGGGTCCAGGTGGTGGCCGGCGGCGGCTCCGTGAGGTCACGCAACACCGTGGTGTTGCTGCACGACCACGGCCCGGTGTCGACCGACGCGCACTGCACCCGCACGAGGTGATAGCTCGCGCCGACTTGCACGTAGCGGTACGAAACATTGATGCGAGACGACAGCGGATCGGTGACGCCCGCCTCGAGCGAGGTCCATGAGAGCATGATCGCATTCGAACCGCCGGTGACGGTGTCGGGCGGGCAGGTGGTACCGCACGGCGAGGCGGAGGGCGTGACGTCGACGTCCTTCGCCGACGCCAGGTCGGCAGGGAGCCACATCCCGATGCCGGTCTCCGAGCGGGCCACGTTGAGGCGGCCCGTGGAGTTGTCCTGCTGGCGCACGATCACGATCACGGCCGATGAGAGGCTCGCGACGATCAGGCCGAGCAGCATCACCGTGACGAGCAGTTCCGGCAGGGTCGATCCGCCGTCGCGTCGCCGATTCCGCGAGAAACGGTCGAGCCGAGTAGGCATGTCGTGTTCAGTCATCGCTCTTCACCACCTGGAGGGTTCGTTGGGCACCGGTCTCGGGGTTGCGGACGGTGATGGTCACGAGTTGGACGAGCAGGTCGTCGGGGGTCGCGCCCACGCAGGCGCCCGGGACCCAAGTGCCCGCCTGGACCGGGGTGGCCGCCGGGACGAAGTGGGACTGCACGATCGTCGCTGACGTGAGGGGCCACCCGAGGGCTCGTGACGCGGTCTGTACGTACTCGGTGTAGTCACAGCTCCGAGGGGCGCGGTTCACCTGGTCGGCGGCGTTGGTCAACACGGTCTCCACCTGGGAGAGGCCGCGATTGGTGGACGACGACCTGATGACCCCGATCACGGCGTTCGTGACCGGCACGACGACGATCCCCATGATGGCGATCGTCACGACGATCTCGGTCAGCGTCGAGCCACGGTCGCGACGTCCGGTGCGCGCAGGGGTCGCGATGCTGTTGTCGTCGCCCTGTTCTCCTCGCCGTCTGCGTTGCCGCCTCATGTCCGCTCCAATGTGTGGGTGACGGCAGGATCATCGGAAGGTTCCTTGACGAACTTGAGAAGCCCGGTGCTGCCGCCCCGTCGACGACGTTGTAACCCGCCACGGAGAGAATCAGGAGTCAAGAAACGTTGACGAACGTGCTGCGTCCACGGTTTGACGGAGTCTTGACGCCCAGCATGGGAACACCATCGAGGAACCGACGTCTCTCCGGGCGTCGAGGTCGACAGGTCGAGAGGCCGAACCGGTCCCGTCGACACCGTTGAATCGCATCGACGTGCACCACCTGACACCGCTCGGCGGAGCATCCTCGATCTGAGATCCGGTCGGTCCGACGCGCGAGGATCTGCCCCTCACCCCGAGCAACCACGGAGAGGCACGATGACCACCGACATGAGCTCACCCGAAGCAGCCGGCATGAGCAGCGCCCGCCTGCAGCGCATCCGACCGGCGATGGAGTCCTACGTCCGAGAACGTGGTGTGGCCGGCATCAGCACGATGGTGAGTCGACGAGGACGCATCGTCCACGAAGCCCAGTTCGGGTACCAGGACAAGGAGGCCGACATCCCGATGTCGGCCGACACGGTGTTCCGCATCTACTCGATGACCAAGCCGATCGTGTCGACCGCACTCATGCTGTTGCACGAGGAGGGACGTTTCCAGCTCGAGCACCCCGTTGCGCAGTACCTGCCGGCCTTTGCGGCCACCAAGGTGCTCGGCGCCGACGGGGCGCTGGTCGATCAGGCACGGCCGATGCAGATCCGGGATCTGCTGATGCACACGAGCGGGCTCACCTACGACTTCATGGCCGACAACCCGGTGGCACAGCAGTACCGCGACGCCCGCATCATGAACGACGCCACCCGAACGCTCGAGGCGTTGGTCGACGATCTGGCCGCCCTGCCGCTCGCGTACCAGCCGGGCTCGCGTTGGCACTACAGCGTGGGCATCGACGTCGCCGGTCGTCTGGTCGAGGTGCTGTCGGGACAGTCGCTGGGCGACTTCATGCAGGAGCGCATCTTCGGTCCGCTCGGCATGGTCGACACCGGTTTCGGCGTGCCCGCCGAGAAGCTCCCCCGCCTGTCTGCGATGTACGGCCTGCCCGACCTGATCGGCCAGAACTACTCGTTCGTCCAGCTGTTCGAAGCGGCGCTCGCCGGCTTCAACGAGCGGATCGACGTGTCGGTCACCTACCCGACCGGCACCCCCGAGGTGTTCCAGCGCGGCGGGGTGGGCCTGTTCTCCACCGCCGCCGACTACATGCGCTTCGGCCAGATGCTCGCCGGCGGCGGCACGCTCGACGGCGTGCGGGTGGTGGGTCGCAAGACGCTCGAGCTGATGCACGCGAACCATCTGCCCGCCGAGCTGCTGCCCTACGAGCTGCTCGGTCTGCCCAACCCGGGCATGGGGTTCGGGCTGGGGTCGCGGGTGATGCTCGACGTCGCTGCCACAGCCGGGACCGGTTCGGTCGGCGAGTACGGCTGGGCCGGCGCGGCCAAGACCTACTACTGGGTCGACCCGGCCGAGGAACTCGTCGGCGTCTTCATGTCGCAGTACATGACCGGCATGCAGCTCCCCGAACGCGACTTCCGCTCCCTGGTGTACCAAGCCATCGACGACTGACGCCCGCCCTTCCCGCGATTGCGGACCAGAACGTGTCGTCCACGACAGCAATTGGAACGAAATCCGTGTCGTCTGCACACCGGTGGCCGAGGGTGTCGCGGCCGAATGGCGCCCTCTCATGACTGTTCGACAGAAAACGGCGAGAGCCGGCCCTTTCGGACCGGCTCTGACCAGATGCTTCATACGTCGGGCTGGGGAGATTTGAACTCCCGACCCCTTGTCCCCCAGACAAGTGCGCTAACCAAGCTGCGCTACAGCCCGTATGACCCCATGTGATCGGACGCCCGGTCGCACGGAGTGACGATCCTACCGGTCAGAAGAACAGGTCGACCACTCGCCAGCCGAGGTATGCAACGAGCAGCACCATCAGCAGCTTGAAGTGCCACGGCGCCTTCACGTCGTCGACGTCGCCCTCCTCGCCGGCCGCGAGCTTCTTCAGGTCGAGGGTGCGGCTCGTGATGGTGCTCGCCACCTTCGGCGCCTCGACCACACGCCCACACGTAGGACAGGTGCCGTCGTCGTTCATCGCCGACGGCGTCCAGTACTTGGCACAGTCCTCGCAGAACGGCATCGTTACTCCGTGCGCTTCCTGACGCGCAGCTTCAGCGGCGTGTTGCCGAAGTCGAACGCCTCACGGATGCTGCGCTCGAGGTAGCGAAGGTACGTCGGCGGCAACTCACGGTTCACGAACAGGGTGAACGTCGGCGGATCGGTGGCGCCCTGCACGGCGTACAGCACCTTCAGGCCGTGGCCGGCCGGCTGCTTCTGCTGCGCGGCGGCGATCACCTTGTTGACGTCGCGGGTGGGCACGCGGCGGTGGTACTGGGTGATCGCGTCCTGCAGCAGCGGGCGCAGCTTGTGCACGCCCTTGCCGGTGAGGGCCGAGATCTTCACGATCGGCGCCTCGCCCACGAAGCTCAGCTTGCGCTGCACCTCGGCCTGGATCTCGAGCCGATGCTCGGCGTCGTCGATCAGCTCCCACTTGTTGAGCATGATCACGATCGGGCAACCACTGGCATCGACACGTTCGGCCAGTCTCTGGTCCTGGCCGGTGACGCCCTCGGTGGCATCGATCACCAGCAGTGCGATGTCGGCGTCGTCGATCGCCCGCAGCGCTCGAACCATCGAGTAGTACTCGGCCGAGTCGTCGATCTTGCCCCGCTTGCGCATGCCGGCGGTGTCGACGAACACGATCGGGCCGTCGGGCGTCTCCACCAGGGTGTCGATCGCGTCACGGGTGGTGCCGGCCATGTCGTGGACGACCGAGCGGTCCTCCCCCACCAGCCGGTTGAACAACGTGCTCTTGCCCACGTTCGGGCGGCCGACGATCGCCACACGGGGCGGCGCGACGTCCTTGGGGTTCCAGAGCGGCTTGCCGTCGGTGTCGACACCGGGCTCGATCGGCTCGACCGGGTCGTCGTCGCGCACCACGGGAATGCGGGCGACGATCTCGTCGAGCAGATCGCCCGCACGACGGCCGTGCAGCGCACTCACCGCATGCGGATCGCCCAGGCCGAGCGCGAGGAACTCCCAACGGTCGGACTCGCGCCGGTCGTTGTCGGCCTTGTTGGCGACGACGAGGATCGGCACGGCGGCC
>JBILUM010000491.1:0-3094 GCA_044370995.1 Ilumatobacteraceae bacterium
AACCGGGCGAGCTCGACCGGCGCGTGGGCGTGCCGGGGCGGCAGCGGGTGCCGCCGCGGGTGATCACGGGACGCGAACGGGCATCAACAGGTACAGGTAGTCGTCGGACCCGACGCCGCGCACGACGGCCGGCTTGAGCGCGTCGATCGTGGACAACGTGATCTGGTCGGACGACACGGCCTCGACACCCGCGGCCAGGTAGTCGGGGTTGAACGCCACCGTGAGGTCGGCGCCGGCCGCACTCGCGTCGAGTTCCTCGGTCGCGTTGCCGACGTCCTGGGTGATGGCGGTGAGCTTCAGCCCGTCGGCCGCGATCGTCAGCCGCACCGGCGTGGCATCGCGGGCGAGGATCTTCACGCGGCGGATGGCCTCGAGCAGCGGCTCGCGGTCGACGGTGAGCACGTTGGGGTGACTCGCCGGGATGAGCTGGCGATAGTTCGGGAACTCGCCCTCGATGAGCCGGGTGGTGAGCCGGGTGGTGCCGATCTCGAACGTGGCGTCGCGCTCGCCCAGCCGGAGCACGAGCTCCTCGCCGAGGCCGAGCACGCGCTGCAGCTCGTTGAGCGCACGGCCGGGCACGAGCACCTTCTGGTCGGCGCCGAGCACGCTGACGCCGGGCAGGTCGCGGACCGCAAGCCGGTACGAGTCGGTGGCGACCAGGCGCAGGCCGTCGTTCTCGGCCGTGAGCAGCACCCCGGTGAGGATCGGGCGGGCCTCGTCGGTGCTGGCGGCACGCACCACCTGGCGCAGTGCCTCACCGAATGCAGCGGCGTTGATCGTGACCGCGCTCGACGCCGGGGCCGACAGGCGCGGGTAGTCGTCGAGTGAGAGCGGACGGACGCTGAACTGCGAACGGCCCCCGCTGATCTTCACGTCGTCGTCGGTGACGTCGACCTCGACCTTGCCGGCGGGCAGGGAGCGGACGATGTCGCTCGACAGGCGGGCCGGCAGCACGACGCCACCGTCGGTCTCGCCGCCGACCGCGATCTCGAGCTGGATCGTGAGATCGAGATCGGTCCCTGTGACGGTGAGCTGATCGCCCGACAGTTCGAGCCGCAGGCCCGACAGCACCGGCAGGGTGCCCGTACGACCGGTGGCGGCACGCCCCGCAGTGGCCAGTGCCTCGGCCAGGGTCTCACGCTCGCAACGGAACTTCACAGGTCAACCTTTCTCACCACGGGTGTGTTCTGAAAAGACAATAAAGGTAATAAGGGCTGTGGATTGTGCACAACCACGCGTCGGGGCAGCGTACGGCCGATTCTTGCGTGCACACCCCTGTCCACCACCGTGCACAGGCAGGAAACCACACGCGTGTGCTTCGGTGGACATCGCGCGTGTCGTCCCCCGCGAACGGACGTTCGTCCCCAGGTTCCCCCCAGTGCTCGAGCGTGTGGTTCGCGCGGTGCGCGCGTTCGTGCCCACGGAGATCAGCTGGTCTTCAGTCGTTGGACGAGGTCGGTCACCTGGTCGTAGATCTGCTTGCGTTCCTTCATCAGCCGCTGGATCTTGTCGACGGCGTGGATGACGGTGGTGTGATCTCGGCCACCGAACAGGCGGGCGATGCTCGGGTACGACAGGTCGGTCAGCTCTCGGAACACGTACATCGCCGTCTGCCGGGCCGTCACCAGCGGGCGCTGTCGGCTCTTGCTGCGCAATGCCTCGACGCTGAAGCCGAGGATGACCGCGATCTCCGCGAGGAGCTCCTCGTCGGTGCGGGTTTTCACCTGGCTGCCGGTCATCAGGTCGCCGAGCAGCTGTTCGGCCAGGTGCGTGCTGATCGGCACATGGTTCAAGCTGGCGTACGCCGTGACCCGGATGAGCGCACCTTCGAGCTCACGGATGTTGCTGGTGATGCGCGAGGCGATGAACTCGAGGGTCTCCGCCGGCACGGGGCTTCGATCTCGTTCGGCCTTGTTGCGGAGGATCGCGAGACGGGTCTCGAGATCGGGGGGCTGGATGTCGGTGATCAGGCCCCACTTGAACCGGCCGCGCAGCCGCTCCTCGAGCGTGGGGATCGCGTCGGGCATGCGGTCGCTCGACATCACGATCTGCTTGTTGGCGCCGTGGAGCGAGTTGAACGTGTGGAAGAACTCCTCCTGGAGACCTTCCTTGCCCTCCATGAACTGGATGTCGTCGATGAGCAGCACGTCGATGTCGCGATACCGGCGCTTGAAGTTGGCGATCGTGTTGGTGCGGATGCCGTCGACGTACTCGTTCAGGAACGTCTCGGTGCTCACGTACCGCACGATGTCGTGCTGGTAGTGGTGGTGCACGTAGTGCCCGATGGCGTGCAACAGGTGTGTCTTGCCGAGACCGGCCGAGCCGTAGATGAACAGCGGGTTGTAGCTGCGACCAGGGGTTTCGGCCACGCGCAGTGCTGCGGCGAGGGCGAACTGGTTCGACGCACCCTTCACGAAGGTCTCGAAGGTGTACCGCGGGTTCAAGCCGGCGAGGTCGAGCGCCTGGTTGCCATGGTTGCTGGTGGACGACATCCCACTGCTGCGGCGGTCGTCGCGCTCGGCCCGCTCCTCGCGGTCGCGCCGGTCGAGTCGGTCCTCGCGGTCGCGGTCGCTGCGCGCCGTCCGGTCGCCGTAGTCGGATCGTTCGCCACGGTCTCGATCCCGGTCACCGCGGTCGCCGCGATCGGACCAGTCGCTGCGATCGCCTCGGTCTCCTCGGTCGTCGCGATCTTGATCGCGGTCACCGCGATCGGACGACCCGATCCGGCCGGAGTCGCCGTCGAGATCGAACGGTTCGACGAGCTGCACCTCGACCACCAGTTGGCGGCCGGCGACGCCGATCTCCTCCATCGCGTCGCGAACGAGCGGCAGATAGCGCGACAGGATGCGGTCGCGGGTGTGTCCGTTCGGCGCGCTCAGCCGCAACAGGCTGGGATCGCTCTCCAGGGCCACGACGTCCTGGAAGGTGGAGAACCAGACGGCTTCGGACACCTGGGCACGCAGCAGTTGGGCGACCGCTGTCCACACCTGTTCCGTGTCGCTCACCTGCACCTCCTCCCTCGTCGTCGGACCACTGTCCACATCTGTCCACATCGTTGTCCACAACTGTGGACGACCGCCAGTCGATCGGCGAC
>JBILUM010000030.1:0-10344 GCA_044370995.1 Ilumatobacteraceae bacterium
GGGCGGCGACGGTGTCGGTGCGCCCGTCGATGCGTACACCGATGAGTGCGACCCGTCGGTCGCCGAGGCCGAGCGGGTCGGTGACCGCGACGACCTGCATGTAGCCCGACTCGGTGAGCCGCTGGACCCGCTTGCGGATCGCCCCCTCGCTGAGGCCGATCTCCGTCGCGATGCTGGTGAACGGGGTGCGCCCGTCGCGCTGCAGGATCTCGACGATCGCCCGATCGGTGTCGTCGATCTTCACGCGGGTGCCGACGCCGGACCTGAGGAACGGACCTGGACGCTCGTGGAGCTCCGTGCGGCGAAGGCCTCCGACGCGTCGGTGAGCACCCGGCGCAAGGTCTGCTCGATGAACGCGAACTCCTCCGGCCCGGCGATGAGCGGCGGGCTCAGGGTGATCACCGGCTCGCCGCGGTCGTCGGCACGGCAGATGAGACCGGCCTCGTAGAGGCGTGGTGAGAGGTAGCCGCGCAGCAGCCACTCGGCCTGGGCGTCGTCGAAGGTGCCCTTGGTCGCCTGGTCGGTGACGAGTTCGATCGCGTGGAAGTAGCCCTCGCCGCGGACGTCGCCGACGAGCGGGATGTCGCGCAACCCCTGGAGGAGGCGGGTGAACTCGGCCTCGTTGGCGAGCACGTGACCGCACAGGTCCTCCGACTCGAAGATGTCGAGGTTGGCGTTGGCGACCGCGCACGACACGGGGTGGGCGCCGAACGTCTGGCCCTGCATGAACGTGGCCGTGTTCTCCATGAACGGTGCTGCGAGCCGGTCGCTGATCATGACGCCGCCGAGTGGCGCGTAGCCCGACGTGACGCCCTTGGCGAAGGTGATCATGTCCGGCTGGTAGCCGTAGCGCTGCGAGCCGAACATGTGGCCGAGTCGACCGAACGCACAGATCACCTCGTCGCTCACGAGGAGCACGTCGTAGTGGTCGCAGATCTCGCGGATGCGCCGCCAGTAGCCCTCCGGTGGTGCGAATGCGCCGCCGGTGTTCTGGAGCGGTTCCATGAAGACCGCGGCGATGGTGTCGGGCCCTTCCATCTCGATGCGCAGTGCCAGGTCGTCGGCGCAGCGCAGGGTGCAGGCGTCGAGGTGCCCGCAGTCGTGGCAGCGGTAGCGGTAGGGGGTCTGCACCTTGATCGCGCCGGGCACGAGCGGTTCGAACGGCGTCTTGATCGACGGGACGCCGGTGATGCTGAGTGCCCCCATCGAGGTGCCGTGGTACGCGAGGTAGCGGGAGATCACCTTGGTGCGGCTCGGCTGGCCGCGCAGCTTCCAGTACTGCCGGGCGAGCTTGAACGCGGTCTCGACCGCGTCGCCGCCGCTCGGGGTGAAGAACGCCCGGTTCAGATCACCGGGCGCGTGCGCGGCGAGTCGGGTGGCGAGTTCGATCGCCGGCTCGTGGGCGAACGACCAGGTGGGGAAGTAGGCGAGACGGTCGGACTGGCGCTTCGCGGCCTCGCCGAGCTCGGTGCGGCCGTGGCCGACCTGCACCGTGAACAGTCCGGAGAGGCCGTCGAGGTAGCGCTTGCCGTGCTGGTCGGTGACGTAGCAGCCCTGTCCCTCGACGATCACGGGGACCTCGTGGTCCTGGAACCCGGCCAGGCGGGTGAAGTGCATCCAGAGGTGGCGTGCGGCGCGGTCGGACAGGTCGGAGCTCATGTACGGAAATCGTACTCAGCGATACGAATATCGCAAGCGACCGGTCCGCCGTCGGGGAGGACGGTCAGAGTGGCTCGTAGACGACGAGCGCGTCGGTGCGGTGGCTGCGGGCGTCGAGGATGGCCTTGCCCATGATCGCCACGAAGATGATCGTGCCACCGATCCAGGTGGTGGCGGGCGGGCGTTCGTCGAGGAAGGTCACCGACCACACCGGCACGAGCACCATCTCGGTCTGGGCGAACACGGTCATGGCCGCGGCCGGCACCTGCCGCGAGGCGACGTTGAACAGCAGGGTGCCCACGACGATGATCACCGCGCCATGGAACAGGGCGTACGCGAGATCGACGGCCGGTGGCACGAGGGTGTTGCCGCCGGCGACGGTGACGGTGCCGCAGATGATGATCATCATGACGCCGTACCCGGGCAGCACCGGCGACCAGTCCTCGTCGGGGTTCGACCGGACGCACACCGCATAGCCGGCGAAGCCGATCGCTGCCGCCAGCGCGGAGAGGTTGCCGACCATGCTCCCCGCCTCGAGGTCGCCGGCCACCATGATGAACAGGCCGACGAAGGCCAACCCGATCGACGCGAGCGTGACGCGCGTGAGCTTCTCGCGGAGGAAGATCCGCGCGGCGATCGCCCCGAACACCGGGGTCGTGGAACCGAGGAACGCGGCGTTGGCCGCGGTGGTGGTCTTCACCGCGTAGACGAAGCCGAGCGAGGCGATGAGCAGCATGACGTTGGCGGTCAGCATCATCCGGCCCGACGTGTACGCCCGGATGGTCTGGATCGGCTTGCCCTGCAGCCGACCGAGGATCTCGATGACGACGATGATCCCGACCGATCGCCAGATCAGGTACTGGAACGCATCGCTCTGGTCGGCCAGCCGTGCGATGACGGCACCGAGGCTCCACACCGCGCCCGCTCCGAGCGCCATGGCCGAGGCGGCCAGGGGGATGCGGCGGGTGGACATGCGTCGGCCACACTACGCGGCGACGACCTCGCGTTCCCGTGACGAGCGTTCCGGTGAGCCTCGGCCGCCGTGTCCCCTGTGAGACGCGTCAGCCGGCGAACGAGGCGAGCTCGGTGCGCAGCTGGGCGAGGCCGAGCGGACCGAGCGCCAGCGCGAACGTGTGGAACGAGCGGAGGTCGAACGCACCGCCGAGTCGGGCCTCGGTGTCGCTGCGGGCGGCGAGCCATTCGCGCTCGCCGATCTTGTAGCTGATGGCCTGTCCCGGCCACCCGAGGTAGCGGTCGATCTCGCTGGCGAGAAAGGTCTCGCCCTGGCCGGTCTCGCTGACGGCGAACTCGTAGGCGAGTTCGGGAGTCCACACCTCACCGCCGTGGAACGGGGTGCCGTCGTCGAGCGTCGTGCCGGCTGGGATCCGGTACCCGAGGTGCAGGCCGATGTCGACGATCACGCGCACGCTGCGCAGCAGCTGGCCGCCCAGGAACCCGAGCCGGTGGTCGGGGTTCTCGAACCAGCCGAACTCGTCGCAGAGCCGTTCGGCGTACAGCGCCCAGCCCTCGCCGTGACCGGACACGAACGAGTTGCGCTGGATGCGCGACAGCGAGTCGGCCTGGAGCAGCGTGTACCCGAGCTGCAGGTGATGGCCGGGTACCGACTCGTGGTAGCAGGTGGTGACGTCGCCCCACGTGGGGAACGCGGCGCGGCCGAGCGTCGGGTACCAGGTGCGGGCGGGCCGGGTGAAGTCCTCCGACGGCGGCGTGTAGTACGGCGCGGCCGCCGAGCCGGCAGGTGCGATACGTGCCTCGCACGTGCGCATCACCTCGGGGATGTCGAAGTGCCGGAGGCTGCCGGCGATCGCCTCGTCGGTGATGGCCTGGAGCCACGCCCGGTACTCGTCGGCGCTGTTGAGGCAGCGGGCAGGGTCGGTGTCGAGCAACCGGATCACCTCGGCGAACCCGGCGCCCGGGAGGATGCGCGCACAGGTGGCGCGCTGTTCGCGACGGAGTTCGTGGAAGTCGCTCCACGCCCAGTCGTACATCTCCTGTGGGTCGAGTTCGGCGCCGAGCATGGCTCGGCTGTTCACCGCGTAGCGGTCCGGTCCGCAGGCGTCGACGCCGGTCGCGTGGGGTGCGTAGTCGTCGCGGAGGTAGGTCGCGAGCGCGCCGTACGCCTCGACCGCCGCGTCGGCGCCGGAGGCGAGCTCGTCGATCAGCGTGCCGGGCAACGGTCCCGCCGACCGCGCCTGGTCGACGAGGGTGTCGAACCAGCGCGTCTCGGCCCAGGTGGCGCACTGGCGAGCGGTGGCGATCGCCTGTCGGACGGCGGCGACTCGACCGGTGGTGCGGCCGTGTTCGAAGGTCGCGCGCACACCGTCGAGCGCGGCGGGGAGGGCGTGCAGTCGGGCCGCGATGTTCGACCACGCCTGCTCGCCGGAGCGGGGCATCAGGTCGAACACCGCGCGCAGCTCGCTGACCGGTGAGGCGAGCACCCGGAGCGAGTACAGCCACTCGCCGGTGTCGTACGCCGTGAGTTCGGTGTCGAACCGTTCGTCGATGAAGTCCTTGGCCCGACGATCGTCCGGCCCGGTCGGCTCGAGCGAGCGGAGCGCCTCGCGGCTGGCGCGGACGTGGTCGGCTCGGGCTGCTTCGCCGTCGGGGGAGTGATCGGTGAGCAGGTGGTCGTAGCCGGGGACACCGCGGGCCGTGGCGCCGCACGGGTCGAGCGCGGCCGCTCGGTCGACGTGTTCGTCGGCGAGCTGGAAGATGGGGGAGAGGGCCATGTCGGCGCCGAGCGTACTTCTCGGTGCGTGTGGCATCGCTGCCGATCGTGGTGCAGTCGGGATCGTGTGGCAGCTTGATGGGCATGACCCGCGTCCCGTCGTCCCGCCGCCCGTTCGTCGTCGTCGTGTCGGTGTTCGCGGTGCTCGTCGTCCTCGCCTCGTGCAGCACCGACAGCTCCAGTGGCGCCGGCACGACGGCCCTCCTCGACGAGCCGTCCACGTCGGTTGCGGTCGTCGCCACCGAGGCACCCACCACCGATGCGCCGACGACCACGGTCGCACCGACCACGACCGTCGCACCGTCCACGACGTTGGCGGCCCCGAGCGGCGGGGTGTTCCCCGGTGCGGAGTGGGCCACGGCCGACCTGCCGGCCGACGTCGACGCGGCCGCTCTCGACGCCGCCGTCGACGTCGCGTTCGGCGCGCCGGACGCGGCGTCGCGCGTGCAATCGATCGTCGTCGTGCGCGGTGGCGAGATCGTCTTCGAGCGGTACCACCCGCTCGACTCGCCCGACGAGATCATGAACTCGTACTCGGTGGCGAAGAGCTTCACCTCGGCGGTGATCGGCCTGCTGGTGGGCGACGGCCTGCTCGACGTCGACGAGCGAGCGCCGATCGAGGCGTGGGCCGATCCGACCGACCCGCGCCACGAGATCACCCTGGAACACCTGCTGCACATGGCGAGTGGGCTGCAATGGGCCGAGGAGTACAGCGCGACCTCGCAGGCGCTGGCGATGCTCCAGTCGGAGAACGCGTCGGCCTATGCGGCCTCGTTCCCGTTGGAGGCCGAGCCGGGCACGATGTTCGACTACTCGACCGGGACGACGGCGATCCTGGCCGGGATCGCGATCGACACCCTCGGCGGTGTCGATGAGTTCGAGGCCTATCTGCAGGAACGGCTGCTCGATCCGCTGGGCATCACCAGCACCGAGCTCCTGCGTGACGGCAGCGGTCGCTGGTTCGGGGGGTTGGGTGCCGACCACACGACGCGTGACTTCGCCCGCTTCGGGCTGCTGTTCCTCAACGACGGCATCTGGAACGGTGAGCGGATCCTGCCGGAGGGGTGGGTCGAGTACAGCCACGCGCCGTCACCGTCCAACGAGGGCTACGGCGCCCAGTGGTGGCTGGCAGCGGGGAACGCGTTCGAGGCGCGTGGCCTGTTCGGCCAGTTCGTGCACGTGAACCCCGATCACGATCTGGTGATCGCGATCAACACCACCCAGGGGGGCGACTCGGGCACCCTGCTGGCGGCGACGCTCGACGCGTTCGGGGCGAGCGAACCCGCCGAGGTGCTCTGACCCGGTTCGCCGGGATGGCCCTGGGCCGCGACTTCTGGCAAGGTGTGTGACATGACTGACGTGCAGGCGGGACGTCCCCCGGTCACCGACTGGGCGACCGACTACGACATCTTCGACGAGACCTACATCACCGATCCCTATGGCATCTGGGACGAGCTGCGTGCACGGTGCCCCATCGCGCACACCGATCGCTGGGGCGGGTCGTGGTTGCCCACCTCCTACGCCGACGTCACCGAGATCGCTCGTGACATCGAGAACTTCCCGTCGGGGAACGGCATCGCCGTGGTCCCGCCACCCGAAGGGGTCGCCCCCGGATCCGGCGGCCCGATCCTGTCGGCGGGCGTTCCGCCGATCAGCGCCGATCCGCCGCTGCACACCTGGACCCGCCGACTGATCCTGCCGACGATGAGCCCGCAACGCGTGGACGAGTACGAGGTGTTCACCCGGTCGCTGTGCGTGCAGCTCGTCGACGGGTTCCTCGAGCGGGGCAGCGGCGACGCCGCCGCCGAGTACGCCCAGCAGATCCCGGTCCGGGTGATCGGCCACATCCTGGGTGTGCCCGACTCGATGGCGCCGGTGTTCACCGAATGGGTGCGCGACGTCCTCGAGTTCGCGCACGACGCCGAGCGTCGCATGCGCGGCATCACCGGCATCCTGCAGTACCTCACCGGCGCGCTCGATGAGCGCATCGCCACCCCCACCGACGACTTCATCAGCGAGCTGCTCGCGTCCGAGCACGACGGTCAGCCGATCGAGCGTCCGGTGGTGATGGGGATGTGTGCCCTGTTGCTGATCGCCGGGATCGACACCACGTGGTCGTCGATCGGCTCGGCGATGTGGCACCTCGCAACGCACCCCGACGACCGCCGGCGCCTGGTCGCGGAGCCCGAGCTGATGCCGACCGCGATCGAGGAGCTGCTCCGGGCGTACTCGCCGGTGACGATGGCGCGCCGCCTGTCGCACGACGTCGACTTCAAGGGATGCCCGATGAAGGCCGGCGACCGGATCCTCATGAACTTCCCGGCGGCCAACCGCGATCCGGCGGCGTTCCCCGACGCCGACAAGGTCGTGCTCGATCGCCAGGTCAACCGCCACGTGGCGTTCGGGGCCGGGATCCATCGGTGTGCCGGTTCCAACCTCGCCCGCATGGAGTTGCGCGTGGCGATCGAGGAGTGGCTGCGCCGCATCCCCGAGTTCGACCTCGACCCTTCGGGCGAGGTCACGTGGGCGGGCGGTCAGGTGCGCGGCCCGCGCACGGTCCCCGTCACGTTCTGACCCGGGCTCCCGATTCGGGAGGCATCGCTGCTCGGGCTGTGTCCGATCAGTGGGCGGCGGCGCCCTGGGCGTGCGGGTTGCCGGCTGGCAGCTTGCGGTACACGATGCCCGACGCCAGCAGCACGACACACCCGGCGACGATGGCCGCCAGGTGCAGGCCCGACACGTACGCCTCGCGGGCGATGCGGTTCACGGCGGCACCGACCTCGCCGTCGACACCGCGCGCCGTCTGCAGCGCGCCGGCGAGGCTCTCGCTCGCCCGCTCGCGCAGGTCGACCGGCAGGATCGCCAACGCAGGTTCGAGCCGCGTGCCGTAGCGCGACGCGACCAGGCTGCCGAGCACGGCGACTCCCAGCGCCCCACCCAGCTCGCGGGTGGTGTCGTTCATCGCCGAGCCGACTCCGGCCTTGCCGAGCGGCACGGCCGACATGATCGATCCGGTCATCGACGGGATCACCAACGCCATGCCGCCGGCCATCGTCATCATCACCGGCAGCAGCGCCCAGTACGACGTGTCGATGCGCGAGATCGTGAACATGAACATCGCGCACGAGACGCACACCAGCCCGAACGCGACCAGGCGGTTGGTGCCGAACCTGGCCGCGAGGCGCGGTGAGTTG
This sequence comes from Ilumatobacteraceae bacterium, assembly GCA_044370995.1. Taxonomy (GTDB): domain Bacteria; phylum Actinomycetota; class Acidimicrobiia; order Acidimicrobiales; family Ilumatobacteraceae; genus VFMC01. Next base: position 7,603 of record JBILUM010000030.1, read on the forward strand.
GGGGCGAGCACCATCATCACGGCGGCGAACGGGAGCTGCTTCACGCCCGCTTCGAGGGCGCTGTAGCCGAGCACCAGTTGGAAGTACTGGGTGAGCAGGAAGAAGAAGCCGAACATCGCGAAGAACACGAGTGTGATGACCCCAGCGGCGACGCCGAAGCGAGGGTCGAGGAAGTAGCGCAGGTCGAGCATCGGCGCCGAGTTCCGGAGCTCCCACATCAAGAACGCGGCGATCAGGAGGATCGCCGCGGCGAACCAGGCGAGGCTGGTGTTGCTGGCCCAGCCACGGTGTGGCGCCTCGATGATGGCGTAGACGAGTGCGCCGAGTGCGGCGATCGACAGCACCGCGCCGATCGGGTCGAGCGCTCCTGGCTCGGGGTCGCGCGACGTGGGGAGCAGCACCTTGCCGGCGACGAGGGCGACGACGATGATCGGTACGTTCACGAGGAACACCGACCCCCACGAGAAGTGGGTGAGCAGGAAGCCGCTCGCGACCGGGCCGATCGCTGCGCCGCCGCCCGAGATGCCGGCCCAGATGGCGATGGCCTTGCCACGCTCGTGCGGCGGGAAGACGTTGGTGAGGATCGACAGCGTGGCGGGCATGACGAATGCGGCGCCGAACCCCATGACGGCGCGTCCGGCGATCACCCCGCCGGCGGAGTCCATGAACGCTGCCGACAGCGACCCGGCGAGGAAGATCAGCAGGCCGATCTGCAGGGCCCCTTTGCGGCCGTAGCGGTCACCGATCGTGCCGGCCGTGAGCAGCAGGCCGGCGAAGACCAGCCCGTAGCTGTCGACCATCCACTGCTGTGCCGGCGTCGAGGCCCGCAGCTCGCGGGCCAGGGTGGGGAGGGCGACGTTGAGGGCGGTGTTGCCCACGATCACCACCATCAGGCTGGTGCAGAGCACCGCCAGGATCTTCCAACGCCGTTCGAAGACCAGCGGGTCGATCGCCACCACCGCCGTGTCGGAACCGGTGTCACTCGTGGTCATGCTCGCCCTCTCCGGTGGTGGTCTCATGCACCGACCACGACTGTCCACGCTAGGACCGCGGACTCGGTGCCGGACGAGATGGACCGGACGGCAGGGTCGTGTGCAGCGCCCCGTCCACCTTCGGAGACCTCATGACCGGTCGTCATCCGACGAATCCTTGGCCCTGGAGACCCCGTCCCACAGTGCGGCGACCGGGACCGCCCACACGCGGTCGCCGAGGCGAGCGGTCAGTGGTCCCGTGTGGAGCAGGATGCCGGCTTGGAACCGGTCGCCGAGGCGATCCCGGAGGAAGGTCAGGCCGGTGGCGTCGCGCTGGTTCCGCCGTTGGGGCGTTCGATGATGAAGTCGACCTCGATCCCCGAGCGATCACGGAAGTGGGCGAACGTGAGCGCCTCATCGATGGTGGTCGCCTGGCGTGTCAGTTCGGCGACGACGAACGATTCGAGAAACGCACCGCCCAGCGCAGCCGCGGCCAGGCGTTGCGCGGAGAGTGAAAGGACACCGGCTGCGAGCCCGGTGTCGGTGACATGGACCTTTGCCCGGTGTCCGGTCTTGGCGGAGATGCCGACCGTCCATCCGGGCAGCTCGGTCGTCAGATACAGACGCTCCAGCAGCCGTCGGTACGAGGACGCTGTCGGCTGTGTGACGTCGAGGGCCCTCGACAGTTCGGTGTTGACCATCGTCGCTGAAGTGCGTTGGGCGATGAGGCGATAGAGCCGTGACAGGGCCCCCGAGTGGCGGACGTCGACGAGGTCGGGCAGATCGCGATCGGTCACGGCCGCGAGGTAACTCGCGAACCAACGGGTTCGTTGCGTCGCCGTCGCACGTCGGAGGGCTGCCGGGTAGCCCCCTGCGGCGACCACGTCGAAGACGTCGCTTCGTTCGAGGGTCGTGCGGAAGTTGCGCGGCTCGCCGTCGCTGAGGACCTCGGCCAACCACCGATGCTCGGCACCGAAGATCTCCGCCGCGGCGAGGGGCATGAGCGACAGCCGATGCGCTCGACCGGTGAGCGTCTCGGTCCCGGGCGGCAAGAGGAACGAACTCACCGACCCTGCGAGCAGGAACCGGGCCGCACCACCGTGGCGGTCGACGACGCGCTTGACGTAGGACAGCACCTCCGGTGCGCGATGGAACTCGTCGATCGCCACCAGCCCGGGCGATGCGAGCGCTGAGCCGACGTCTTCACGAACCAGCCGGAGCACGCTGTCATCGTCGAGGTCGAGCACGAGAGCGTTCCGTCGATGGGCGATCGCGCGGAGCAGCGTCGATTTGCCGGATCCGCGCGGGCCCTCGAGCAGGATCGCCGGCTCATCGTCGAGCAGCTGGTCGACGAACAGATCAGCCCATCGTTCCACGTGCCCGATCGTCATGACCACGACTTCAGCCTAGCCCAAACCGACGAATCGTCCCGCGCTAACTTGCATGATCGTCCCAACACTCCTTGCATGATCGTCCCACATCTGGTTTCATGATCGTCCCGCGGTCGGATCGTGGTGGCAGCCCTCGAGCGAGGCGCGCGTTCGCTCGGGCCGCCCGATCGAGTGTGGTGAGCCTGGTGCCGACGCTGCCGGGCGTCGCGGACCTCGCCCAACGGGGGTGTCTGGTCTCATTCGTGCTCGCCGGGCTTCTGCTCGAGGAGATCTGTGCGCCAAGCCCGAGGATCCCTGGGCGCGTCGCCACCCGAGTGGACGACCTCAGCCGCTCACCTCCTGTCGTCGATGGTGTCGGAGATCGATCCGTCGAGGCGGCG
>JBILUM010000492.1:0-3072 GCA_044370995.1 Ilumatobacteraceae bacterium
AGTACGCCTCGGCGGCATCGTGGTGCGTGGGATCGTCCGACGGGTGGGGAGCGGGTGCGGTCATCGGGCACGCACCGTACCGCGCGGCCTTGTTGCGTTCGCCGCCCGCACGCCTCGGCGGCCGGTGGGGCCGGTCGGGCCGGTCGGGCCAGTGGGGCCGTCAGGCCCGAAAAAGCACCGGACCCGCTCGTCCCCCGAAGGGTTCGAGCGGGTCCGGGTCAGGTTCCCTGGGTGGAGGTGAGGGGAATTGAACCCCTGGCCTCAACAGTGCGATTGTTGCGCTCTGCCAACTGAGCTACACCCCCGTTGGAGCACCCGAGTGTAGCGGCGAGTGCTGGTTTGCACCCAACGGATGGGGGCAACTGCGGCACCTGGCCGGCCGGGTCGGGCACCCGGGAACCGTCGATCCGCTGTGATCAGGCGGCGGTCGAGCAGCGATCGGTTCGAGATCAGGCGGCGTGGTACCAGTGCGCGTCGGCACCGGTGCGGTCGTACTCGTACTGCCGCAGCTGCGCCAGCTTGTAGCAGTAGCCGCAGAGCGACACGAAGGCGAACGCGAACGCGTAGACCATGGCCGACGACTTCGTGGTGGCCGCGAGGAACAGCGTCGCCGCGGTGAGCATCACGAGCGCGAACAAGACGTTGGCACGGCGGCGGCGGACCACTTCGCGCTGGCTGACCCGGCGAGCGGGTGAGGTGCGAACGGTCGACTCACGAACGTCGCGGCCGTCACTCGAGTCGCGCAGGTCGCGACTCGTGCGGTCGTAGCGACGCTGGAGTTCGCCGGTGTAGGCCACCTCGCCGTGGGTGCGCTCGTAACCCCGGTCGCTCCGATCGGAGCGCTCGTTGCGGTCGAGCACCCGCTCGGGAAGATGCGCACGCTGGAACTGGCCCGGTTGGCCGGGGCGACCCGAGGCGGCCGGGCGCTGTAGCGGCGACGGCGCCAACGGGCGACCCATCGAACGCATCGGCGTCATCGAGCGGGTCGGCACCGCCCGCTGCAGCGTCGACAGCTGGCGGCGGAAATCGGTGACGGAGGAGCCCGGACGGTTCTCCATCCGCGAGCGGAGCAGCGGCGGCAACAGCACGGCGGCCCATGCGGCGGCGACGGCGAGAAGGACGATCTTGCCCATGCTTATCGATCCCTGCGCATCTCGTGAGTGAGGACGGGAGTGAGGTGGGAGAGGTGGTGTGTCATGGTTGCTCGCAGGTGAGATGACACACCCCTGAACGCCAGGGAACGGCCCGTCTCGCCTTTCATTACGATTCTACTACGTTCGTGACAGTATCCGAAACATCGGAGCCAGTGGCATCGCCCCCGGAACGGTCGAGCGAGTCCCGCCGGTACAGCCCAGACCGACCGCCCGTCTTCTCCCACAGGGCGAGCTCGCCGATGACCATGCCGCGGTCGGCCGACTTGCACATGTCGTAGATGGTGAGGGCGGCGGTTGCACACGCGTGCAGCGCCTCCATCTCCACGCCGGTGCGGTCGACGGTGTCGACGTTGGCCTCGACGGCGATGAAGTCGTCGCCGATCTCGAAGTTGATGTTGACGGCACCGACGAGGAGCGGATGGCACAACGGGATCAGGTCGCTCGTCCGCTTCGCCGCCTGGATGCCGGCGACACGTGCGACGGCGAGCACGTCGCCCTTCTTCACCTCGCGGTTGGCGACAGCTGCGGTGGTCTCGGGCTGCATGAACACCTTGCAGCGGGCGACCGCTCGACGGTGGGTGGGCTCCTTGGGGGTCACGTCGACCATGCGGGCCCGACCCAGCGGGTCGAGATGGGTGAACGACAGATCACTCATGTGGTGACCCAGCGTAGTGACTTCGTCGCGCTGCGGTGACACTCTGGGGTGAAACCCATGCGGATGGGCCGATCGGCTCCGGTCGCCCGGAGACCGGGTTCACGAGGTCCGCGCCGGACCGGGCGCCGGACCGGGCGTCAGCCGGCCGAGGCCGTCGGAGGCCGTCAGCCACCGATCTGGCTCATCGAGCGCGTGGGACGGATGAAGTTCACCTGGTTGATCTGATGGCCGGCCCACTTGGTGCCGACCGCGCGTTGGATCTCCATGGCGAGGTCATCGTCACTCGCGCCGGCGCGCATGAGCGCGCGCAGGTCGAACTCCGAGGTCGCGAACAGGCAGGTGCGGAACTGACCGTCGGCGGTGAGCCGCACCCGGTCGCAGTCGCCGCAGAACGGCTTGGTGACCGTCGGGATCACGCCGATCATCCCGGCACCGTCGAGGTACCGCCAGCGATCGGCGGGCGCCGCGCCACGGGCGGGCACCTGCTCGAGCGGGAACTCCGCCGCGATCGCGGCGACGATCTCGTCCTGGCTGACCACCTTGTCGTTCATCCAGTGTCCGGTGGCGTCGAGCGGCATGAACTCGATGAAGCGCACTTCGACGCTGCGCTCGCGTCCGAAGCGGGCGAGGTCGAGGATCTCGTCGTCGTTGACGCCGCGCTCGACGACGGCGTTGATCTTCACCGGCGAGAAGCCGGCCTCCTTGGCGGCCTCGATGCCGTCGAGCACCCGCACCAGTTCATCGCGCCGGGTCATCTGCTGGAACCGGTCGCGCTTGAGGGTGTCGAGGCTGATGTTCACCCGGTCGAGCCCGGCCTCGCGCAGTTCGTGCGCCAGCAGCCGGAAGGTGGCGCCGTTGGTGGTGATCGACAGATCGGGCTTCTGGCCTGCGAGCGGCGAACTCGACCCGGTCGGCACACGCAGCTCGGCGAGCTTGGCCACGAGCACCGGGAGATGGGCGCGAACCGTGGGCTCACCGCCGGTGAGACGGAGACCGTCGACCTCGAACCGCTCGACGAAGATCCGGCCGAGGCGCTCGAACTCCTCGAAGGTGAGCACCTCGCTGCGCGGGACCCACTGCATCCCCTCCTCGGGCATGCAGTACGTGCAGCGGAAGTTGCAGCGGTCGGTGACCGAGATGCGCAGGTCGCGGATCGTCCGTCCGAAGGGATCGACGAGGTCCATTTCGTCAGACTACCGAGAGAAGGATCACCGGCACCGTGCCGGACGGAGCGACGCCGTCGCCGTCGCCGACCACGGCGAA
>JBILUM010000493.1:0-3070 GCA_044370995.1 Ilumatobacteraceae bacterium
AGATCCGGCCGTTGAGGCCGACCGGCACGATCACCATGTTCGACACCGTCTGGCCGGGTGACGTGTTGAGGTTCGACGCCGTCGGGCGCAGCTGGCCCGTGGGGTACACCGTGAGGAAGCTCGAACCGGTCGGCTCGGTGACCGTGACGTTCAGGGCAACGGCACCGACGCCCGTCGCCGGCACGAGGCCACGGCCGAGCACGGGGAGCTCGATCTCGCGATTGGCCTCGACGGGACCGATGCCCTGCTGCTGACCGTCGATGGTGACGAGCCCGTCGCCCACGCGGGTCTCCAACAGGCGTGCGGGGGTGAGGCCGCCGAAGCTCGCACCGGTGGGGAACCAGCCGAGCACGTCGACCACGAGATGGGTCTGACCGGACAGGTTGAACAGCGAGATCCGACCGCCCGTGCCGACCGGCACGATCACCATGTTCGACACCGTCCGGCCCGGCACCATGTTCAGGTTCGACGCCGTCGGCTTCGGTTCCCCGGTGGGGAACACCGTCACGAAGCTCGCCGCGGTCGGCCCGGTGACCGTGATGTTCAACGCGACCGCGCCGACGTTGGACAGCGGCACGAGGCCCCGGCCGAGCACCGGCAGGTCCAGCGTGGTCTGCGGCCCCACCGGGCCGATGCCCTGGAACACTCCGTCGGTGGTGACGAGTCCGTCGCCCACGCGGGTCTCGAGCAGGCGGGCGGGCGTGAGTCCGCCGAAGCTGGCGCCGGTGGGGAACCAGCCGAGCACGTCGACCACGAGCTCGGTCTGGCCCGAGAAGTTGAACAGCGAGATCCGACCGCCCGCGCCGACCGGCACGATCACCATGTTCGACACCGTCTGGCCAGGCACCATGTTCAGGTTCGACGCCGTCGGCTTCGGTTCCCCGGTGGGGAACACCGTGACGAAGCTCGCCGCGGTCGGCGCGGTGACCGTCACGTTCAACGCCACTGCGCCGACATCGGATCCGGGCACGAGCCCACGACCCACGACGGTGAGGTTCGTGGTCGATCCGGCGCCGACGGCACCGATGCCCTGGAACAGGCCGTCGACCGTGGGGAGGCCGCCGCGGGTCTCGAGGAGACGGGCGGGCACGAGGCCGACGAACGACTCGGGCGCGGCCGCCGCGGGGGTGGATCCACCGACGGCGACGAGCGCGCCGGCGAGCACGGCGCCGAGCGCGCCGACACGCGCCGCCCGGGTCCAGTTCCTCCGCATCCGATGAACGCTAACCATGCTGAGCTGGGGTCGGCCACGGCCCGCGGGCGTTCTTGACGATTCCGAGAGCCCCTGGACGGCGATGGGTCGCTCGGCCCACTCGCCCGGGTGTCGGCGTGTGCCGAGATCGCGCGATCAGTGGGCGGGCGCCCACCATCTGGCAGCGAGCAGCTCGGGCACGAGCACCTCGGTGAGCAGCGCGACCACCGGATCGTCGTCGCCCGGGTACCGCACCTGCACTGCGTCGGACGACGCTCCCGCGCCCACCGTCACCACGGTGGCGTCGCGCTGCGTCAACCAGTCGCGGGCGGCTGCGTCGTGGCGGCTGCCGGGGAAGAGCAGGGCCCGGTACTCGAGCGTCTTGGTGAGGTACACGTCGACATGGCTCCAGTCGCCGGTCTCGCATCCGTCCGCCGGTCGCCTCGGTCCCTCGCGCACCATCAGTGCGCCCTGCAGCGCGCTGGAGATGCGATCGGACGGTGCGATCGCGTACACGCCGTGCGGCCCGTCGAGCGCCCCGGCGACGTCGTCGAGCCACGCCTGCTCGGTGAGCAGCGCCTCGCTGGCGTCTGCGCACCGGCGCACGCGAGCGGCGAGCCCGAGGTCGGCGCCGGTGAGCTGCTCCTCGAGTGCGAGCAGGGCGACGAGCGTGTGCTGGAAGCTGCGGCACGCGACGCCGCCCGGCTCGGGTTCGGCGAGCATCGGCACGACATGGGCAGCACCCGACGTGATCGGCGAGTCGGCGACGTTCGTCAGCGCCGTGTGTCCGGGATGGCCGGCGACGAAGCCGAGCGTCTCGACCGACCCACCGCTCGCGGAGATGCCGACGACCAGCAGCCCGGGCGCGGGCGGCCACGACGTGTCGGCCGACGACAGCTCGGCAACCGCAGCGATGCCGGCGCGCCGGAGCCGGAGCGCCACCGACTGGGCAGCGAAGAAGCTCGACCCCATGCCGGTGAGCAGCACCCGCGACGGGGTGCCGACCAGCGGCCAGCGCAGTGCGCCGCCGTCGATCGCGTCGGCGAGGGCGCGCAGCACGCGGGGCTTCGCCTCGAGATCGGCGAGGAACGCCGTGGCATCCATGTCAGACATCGGTGGCTCCAGTGGTCCCGAGCACCTGGGCGGGCTCGGACGTGTCGGTGATGGGGAACAGCGCCTTCATCGCGGCGTCGGGAACGTAGGTCCACACGGGCAGGTGCAGCGCGGCATAGGCGAATTCGTGCAGCTCCTGGGCCACGCGCAGCGGCCACAGCAGGCGGTCGTCCACGATGTGCCGGTCGCGGTACGCCCGCTCGGCGGCGCCGATCGCTGCCGCGACGAACTCGCCGACGTCGGCGCCCGGACGGCGCTTGTTCGCCACTCGGGCGACATGGTCGAGCGACTGCAGGAGCGCGGCGAGGTCGCGCTCCACCGGCTGCTGCACGAGCCGTTCGGCCGAGGCGGTCATCGGGTCGCCGTCGAAGTCGATCACGAGCAGTCGGTCGCCGGCGCGCAGGAACTGACCCGCGTGGAGGTCGCCGTGGATGCGCTGCACCGCCACGTCGCCGTCGAGCCCGTCGAGCTCGTCGGTCGCATCGAGCTCGTCGAGCTCGTCGAGCGCGGCCAGCGCGGCGTCGATCCGGGGCAACCGCGCCCGCAGCCGCTCGCCGACCTCGCCGGCGGTGTGCTCGACGGCCTGTCGACGGCGTTCCGCGACGGCTGCTCGCAGCGGACCGATCGATGCGGTCGCGATGCCGGCGGACGCGAGCGCGTGGTGGAGCTCGGCGGTGATCGCGCCCATCCGCGCCGCGGTCGCCACGAGGGGCCCGAGCGCGAGCTGACCGTCGATCCACGCGAGCACGTCGTCGACGTACCAGA
>JBILUM010000494.1:0-3055 GCA_044370995.1 Ilumatobacteraceae bacterium
ACCCGAACCCGAGCGCTCCCGACGACTCGGGCTCGTAGGTGACCGAGGCGTCGTTGAGCTTCAGCTTCTGCAGGCTCTCGCGCAGGTTCTCGAAATCGTCGCCGTCGATCGGGTACAGGCCGCAGAACACCATCGGCTTCGGGTCGCGGTACCCCGGCAGCGCCTCGGTGGCACCGTGGCTCGCCGTGGTGACGGTCTCACCCGACCGGGCCTCGGCCACGTCCTTGATGCCGGCGATGAGGTAGCCCACCTCGCCCGGACCGAGCTCGTCGAGCGGCGTGGGCACCGGGCGGCGGGCACCGATCTCGATGATCTCGTGCAACGCCCCGGTCTGCATGAACTTCAACCGGCTGCCGTTGTTCATCCGACCGTTCATCACCCGCACCGAGCTCACCACACCTCGGTACTGGTCGAACTGGCTGTCGAAGATGAGCGCCTGCAGCGGCGCGTCCGGGTCGCCCTTCGGGGCGGGGATGCGCTCACACACTGCGTCGAGCAGCTCGTCGACACCCACGCCGGTCTTGGCCGAGATGCGCAGGATCTCGTCGGCGGGAATGCCGAGCACCTGCTCGATCTCCGCGGCGTAGCGGTCGGGGTCGGCCGCGGGCAGGTCGATCTTGTTCAGCACCGCCACGATCTCGAGGTCGTTCTCGAGCGCCAGGTAGCAGTTGGCCAGCGTCTGTGCCTCGATGCCCTGCGCGGCGTCGACCACGAGCACCACGCCCTCGCACGCAGCGAGGGACCGGCTGACCTCGTAGCCGAAGTCGACGTGGCCGGGGGTGTCGATCAGGTGGAGGGTGTGGCCCTTCCAGTTCACGCGCACGTTCTGGGCCTTGATGGTGATGCCGCGCTCGCGCTCGAGGTCCATCGAGTCGAGGTACTGGCTGCGCATCTCACGCGCGTCGACGGCGCCGGTGACCTCGAGGATGCGATCCGACAAGGTGGACTTGCCGTGGTCGATGTGCGCGATGATCGAGAAGTTGCGGATCTTGGCGATGTCCATGGGGTGTGCTGACTCTACCGGCCGCTGATATCATCCAGGGCTGCTTTGCGCTCGCGACACCTGTCACCAGGGGTCCGAGCAGCGCCGAGCGATCGATCGAGGAGACACGAACCCACCATGGCAAACATCAAGAGCCAGAAGAAGCGCAATCTCACCAACGCGAAGGCCGCGGAGCGCAACAAGGCGATCAAGAGCGAGCTCAAGACCCGCAGCAAGAACGCGGTCAAGTGCGCCGGTGGCGAGGACAGCGACGAGGCCCTGCGTCTCGCTGTGAAGCGTCTCGACATGGCCGCCGCCAAGGGCGTCATCCACAAGAACCAGGCCGCGCGTCGCAAGAGCCGCCTGATGAAGAAGATCAACGCCGCCGGCTGAACCCACTGACGAGCGAAGCGTCGAGCTTCGATCAACCGCACGAGCCCGGGTCGACCCCGGGCTCGTGGCGTTTTCGGCCCACCGTCAGCGCCGAGTGGCTCCCACGAGCTTGGACAACCGGGCCACCAGCACCTCCATCACCAGCGACTCGGGCCAGTCCTTGGCGCCGCGCAGGTCGAGATCGGCCTGGGCGAGCAGGCCGACCGCCCGGGTCACCCCCGTGCCGCTCAGCTTGCGGTACTGGTCGAGCGCCTTCTTGACGGGGAAGCCGGGCTTGATGCCGAGCACCGCCGCCGCCGCTCCCTCGTCTCGGGCGTTGGCCCCGTCGAGCTTGAGCAACTTGGTGTAGTGCCCGTGCAGGATGGCCATCACCTGGAGCGGGTGGCGCCCGCCGCCGCTCGTCATCCGATGCAGCAGCTCGAGCGAACGGGTGGTGTCGCCACGATCGATCGCGTCGGTGAGATCCCACGGCGGTACGCCGCCGGCCTCGCCGAGGAACGGTCGGACGTCGTCGACCCGGAGCTTGGTGGCCGTGCCGTACGTGCTCACCAGGGTCTCGATCACACCCTGGAGGCGTCCGGCCTCCTCACCCATCCATGCGGTCACCGACTGCATCGCCTGGCCGTCGAGCTTCAGCCCGGCCGCGGCGAACTGCTGATCGATCCAGGCGCCACGGTCCTTCGCCCGGGTCGGCGCCGCCGTCTCGCTCACCTGAGCACCAGCAGCCTTCATCGCATCGCTCAGCGCCTTGACGATCCGCCCACCGCCGGCCACCAGCACCAGGTGCGTGGTGGGCAACGGGTCGGCCAGGTAGGCCACCAACGGGGCCACCTCCTCGGCGTTGAAGCGCCCGATCTCACGACCGATGACGACCCGGAACTCGGTGAGGAACGGCGGGGTCTGGGCCGAGTCGACCAGCGCGCGCATCTCGTAGTCGGTCGCGTCGAACTCGTCGACCATCAACGAGCGGTCGCCGTCGCCCACGAGCCGGTGCACCAGCTCGGTGAGCCCGGACAGCACGAGCGACTCGTCGTCGCCGGAGATGAGATGGACCGTCATGGGCCACCCATCATGCCCGACTCGCGCGGCTGGGACGCCACCACCACACCGCCACCAGCAACTGGAGCACCCAGGCGACCACGGCCCAGCCACCGACCGGTGTCAGTCGTTCGGCCACCGCCGCGACCGTCGCGACCCAGCGGGTGCCGAGTGCCGCCGGTGCCATCACCGGATCGACCAGCCAGCCGGGCAACAGCGAGGCCACCAGCGCGGTCGGGATGCCGGCCAGCATCACGAATCCGGCGACCGGCACGGCGAGCAGGTTGGTGGCGATGCCGAGCGCCGGCATCCGGCCGAACACGAGCAGGCTCGGCACGATGACGCCGAGCTGGGCCCCCACGGTCGACCCGACGGGCACCGCCAACCACGACGGGCCGCGCCACCGCACCGCCAGCCACGGCCCCACGACCGACACCCCCGCGGTCGCCCCGCACGACAGCCAGAACCCCACCGACCACACCAGCATCGGGTCGATCAGCACCAGCGCTGTCACCGTGATCGCCAGGACGCGGGGCACCGATCGAGCGCGCCCGAGGGCGAACGGGAGCGCGCCGATCCCCGCCATCGTGCCGGCGCGCACCACCGATGGCTCCACCCGGGTGAGCACGACGAACCAGGCGA
>JBILUM010000495.1:0-3043 GCA_044370995.1 Ilumatobacteraceae bacterium
AGACGACCATCGCTGCCATGTCGGGCGCTGCGCGCAGTCGGACCGGCAGGCGCGTCAGGAACTGCAGCGCTGCGAACGGCCCGATCGCCGGCAACCCACGCGCCGGCTCACTGGTCATGAGGTCGCCTCCTCAGGTGAACCACTCCGCGAACGTCGGTACCTCGGTGATGCCCGCACACGCCATCGCCACCAACGGCACCGCCGCCATGGCTCCCGACCCTTCGCCGAGGCGCATCTCGAGGTCGAGCAGCGGCTGCTTGCCGAGCCGCTCGAGCGGCCGCCGGTGGCCGGGTTCGGACGAGCAGTGACCCACGAGGCAGTGGTCGAGCGCATCGCCGCGGGCGGTGGCGAGTGGCATCGCTGCGGCGGTCACGACATAGCCGTCGATGAGCACCGGCAGCTTGCGATGCCGCGCTGCGACGATGGCCGCTGCCATCGCGACGAGCTCGGCGCCACCCACCTCGCGCAGCACCTCGAGCGGGTCGAGTACCCCGGCGATGCGATCGACCGCGAGCCGGACCGCGTCGCGCTTGCGATCGAGTCCCTCGTCGTCGACGCCCGTGCCGCGACCCACCCATGCGGCCACCTCGCCACCGCCGAGCGCTGCGGCGACGGCTGCCGCCGCGGTGGTGTTGCCGATGCCCATCTCGCCCAGCACCAGCAGGTCGGCGTCGAGACCGACGACAGCGTCGCAGCCCGCCGAGGCCGCCTCCTCGAAACGATCGAGCGACATCGCCGACTCGAACCGGATGTCGCCGGTGGGCCGGCCGACGCCGACGTCGATCGCATCGACCGTGGCACCCGCCACGGTGGCGAACGCGCTCACCGTCGACTTGCCGGCCCGGTACGCCGCGAGCATCGCCGCAGTGACGTCGACCGGGTACTTGCTCACCCCCGCTGCGGTGACGCCGTGGTCGGCGGCGAAGATCAGCGCGGCGGGACGGTGCACGGCCGGCGAGGCGGTGCACTGCCACTCGGCGACCCAGGCAGCTACCTCGTCGAACCGGGCGAGCGCCCCGGCAGGTCGCAGGATGTCGGCGGCACGCTCACGGACGAGCGCCGCCGACAGCGCGTCACCGGCCGGCAGATCGGCGAGCGCGGAGCGGAACCACGTCATGACAGGACCTCCCAGGGGTCGACCAGTGGCAGGGCACGCCCTGCGACGAGGAACAGCGCACGGTCGGCGACGGCGGCCACCCGCTGGTTGAGGCGACCGAGGTCGTCACGGTACTCGCGGCCGAGAGGGGTGCCCGGGTGCAGCCCGAGCCCGACCTCGTTCGACACGACGACGGTCGGCCCCGTCCGCGCCCGGAGCGAGTGGAGGAATGCGTCGATCGCCGCCGCTCGCGCCGCAGCATCGGGCGCGTGGTGGAGGAGATTGCCGAGCCACACCGTGAGGCAGTCGACGATCACCAGGGCGCCGGCCGGCGCCGCTGTCACCGCCTCGGCGAGTTCGACCGGTGCCTCGATGGTCGGCCAGTCGGGTCGCTCGCGACGGTGCGCCGCCACGCGGTCGCGCAGGTCGTCGTCGAAGGGCTCGGTGGTGGCGACGAACACGACGTCTCCGCCGCTGTCGGCATGGCGCTCGCCGAGCTGCACCGCAAGCGTGCTCTTGCCGCTGCGCGCCCCGCCGACCAGGAACGTGATCACGCGGTGAGCTCGATCTCGCAGGCGACCATCAGTAGTCGATGCCGCGCTTGGCCGCGATGCCCTCGTCGTAGGCGTGCTTCACCTTGCGCATCTCGGTGACGGTGTCGGCGGCGGCGATCAGCGCCTCGCTCGCGTCGCGTCCGGTGACGATGACACTGACGGTCCGCGGGCGGCCGACGAGCGTCGCGACGACGTCGTCGGCATCGACCCAGCCCCAGTTCATGAGGTAGGTGAGCTCGTCGAGGATGACGAGGTGGTGCTCACCGGCGCGGACGATCTCCGCGGCCGTCGCCCATCCCTCACGGGCCAACGCCTTGTCGTGCTCGAGATCGTTCGAGTCCCACGTGAAGCCGTCGCCGGCGTTGACCCACGTGACACCGAGGTTGCGACCGACCTGCTCCTCGCCGACCTTCCAGTCGCCGCTCTTCACGAACTGCACCACGGCGACGTTCCATCCGCGGGCGATCGCTCGCACCATCACGCCGAACGCAGCAGAACTCTTGCCCTTGCCGTCGCCGGTGTTGACCAGCAACAACGAATCGGTGCCGCGGAGCCCGAGCGGACGCGGATCGTCGGTGGGCACCTCGCCGGGTGACAGGTGCACGTCGGCGGAGTCGGCGACCTCGGGGGCATCGGGTTCTGGCGCGTCACTCATGGGCTTGGGAGCGTAGCGACGACGCGCTATGGTCGCTTCGCTCGATCCCAGCGAAGTCCGGTTCAACTCCGGCACTGTCCCGCAACGGTGAAGCGTGCGATCCGCACCTGGCAACAGGAGCGCTCGACACGACAAGTCCGGTCGCCTGGTTCGGGCGCGAAGACCAACCCTCGAGGCAAGGGCGGTTCGCGACGGGGAGTTCCCCGTTCGATCCTCAACTTGTCCTCCCGCTCGGAGGACCCGGTGTCCTCCGGAAAGCTCGGAGGATCCGAACCCATGAAGCAGTTCCGCAGAGCGCTGGCGCTCGCCACCGTCTCGCTCGTCACCCTCGCCTCACTCGCCGGGTGCGGGGACGACACCGTGGAGACCACCGCGACCGAACCGGCGGCCACCACCGCGATCACCGCAGCGGCGTCGGAGCCGGAGCCGGCCGCGACCGGACCTGCGGCCACCGAGCCGGCCGCAGCCGATGCCCCGGCCGGCGACGTGGCCCAGGCCATCGTGAGCCTGTCGCCGACCGCCACCGAGATCCTGTTCGCGATCGGTGCCGGCGACCAGGTGATCGCCGTCGACGACCAGAGCAACTACCCGGCCGAGGCCGCCGCGAAGGCGTCCGAGCTGTCTGGCTACGAGCCCAACGTCGAAGCGATCGCCGCGTACGAACCCGACCTCGTCGTCCACGACGGCACGACCGATCTCGCGACCTCGCTCGACACCCTCGGCATCCCGAACTGGGTG
>JBILUM010000497.1:0-3041 GCA_044370995.1 Ilumatobacteraceae bacterium
ACCGTGACGGTCTCGACCGCCGCCTGCATGGCGAGCACCGTGGCTGCGTCGGTGACCGGTCGGAGGGAGTGCTCCTCGCCGGCACGGTCGATCCGGCGCCGCAGGACCTCCCACTCCTCGTCGGGCGTCGGGTAGCCGAAGCTGATCCGCAGGAGGAACCGATCGAGCTGTGCCTCCGGCAGCGGGTACGTGCCTTCGTACTCGACCGGGTTGGCGGTGGCCAGCACGTGGAACGGCGCGTCGAGCGCGAACGTCTGGCCCTCCACCGTGATCTGTCGTTCCTGCATCGCCTCGAGCAACGCGGCCTGGGTCTTGGGTGGCGTGCGGTTGATCTCGTCGGCGAGCAGCAGCCCGGTGAACAGCGGGCCGCGCCGAAACACGAAGTCGGAGGTGCGCTGGTCGTACACGAACGAGCCGGTGAGGTCGGCGGGCAACAGGTCGGGGGTGAACTGGGCGCGGGTGAACGACAGGCCGAGGGTGGTGGCGAACGATCGCGCGGCCAGCGTCTTGCCCAGACCGGGCAGGTCCTCGATCAGGACGTGCCCTCCGGCGAGCACACCGCTGAGCACGAGCGTGAGCGCCTCGCGCTTGCCGACGACGGCTCGCTCGACCTCGTCGAGCACCTCGTTGGCGAGCCGTGACACGGCGGGCAGATCGAGGGAGGTCATCGGGTCTCCTGGGGTCGGGAACGTTCGGCGAGCCGCTCGATCTGATCGAGGATCGAGGCAAGACGTTCAGGGTCGGCGAGCAGATCGCCGGACACGGGCGCGTCGACGAAGGTCTGCAGGCGAGGGCCGAGCACGTCGGCGGCCTGCGCCGGCCGTGTGGCTCGATCGATGCCGTGAGCGGTCGCGAGGAGGTCGTCGACGAGCGACACCAGCGCGCGCTGCAGTGCGGCGCTGCCGTCGAGCGCTCGGCCGTCGGAGATCTGTCGACGGAGCACGCGGACCCGCGAGTCGGCGCCGCGGATCGACATGCCGCCGTCGCTGTACGCCCGCCAGTCGACCGGCGCAGCGACATCGCCCACGTCGAGCAGCAGCCACAGGATGCAGGCGATCGAGACGACGACCGCGGCCAGCACGGTGACGGACGGTCGCATGTCCATCAGGGCGAGGGCGACGACGGTCGCGAACCAGGCCCCGGCGACCGACGCGATCCGGAGCCGCCACTTGCCGCTCATGCAGGCGTCCTCACGCTGGGGCCCGACCCGGTGTCCGAGGTGCGGATCTTCAACGACGCGTGGATGCGGCGGAGTGCGTCGACGGCTCGATCGCGGTCGGCGTCACCGAGGTCGTGTCGCGAGAAGCGGGCCTCGCGGTAGCGCTCGGCGAGGTCGACGACCGCAGTGGTGTCGACCACGGCCCGGGCGAGGACCCGCTCGGTGAACTCGGCCGAGGTCTCGGCGGGCGACCTCGGCAGCCCGGCAGCGGCGACGTCGTGCTCGAGTTGCAGCCAGCAGGCGACGATCGCGTTCCGGGCATCGCCCGTGGCGAGCGCACCGAGTTGGGCCTCGACGTCGAACTCGAGGTGTGGCGTCTCGTCGGTGACGGCACCGGGCAGGACGGCGAAATCGCCTGCCGGAGCGACGATCTTCTCGCGGCGGCGGCGCAGCACCGACGCCCAGAAGCGCACCACGATCCACGCCCACCGAAGCAGCATCACGCCGAGGGCGACGGCGAGCGTGCGCAGGAGCCACCCGTCGCCGTCGGCACCGGGCGGGGGCAGCGGTTGCTCGCCCTGCCCGACGGACAACCCGTCGTCGACAGGACCGAACCCGTCGGTCAGTGTCGCTGGGTCACCGGGCGGCGGTTCGGACCACACCCGCACCGGTCCCGACGACGCGACCACGAGCAGGACGACCACCAGCAACGACAGTGCTCCGGCGAGGACCGCTGCGTTCCCACCACCTCGCTCGCGGCCCATGTGCAGAAGCTAGCTGTCCGGGCCGCTCAGCCGATGTCGACCGATGTCGGCCCATGTCGACCGATGTCGACCGATCACCCTCGCGGGTCACCTGTCAGGACGTCGATCTCGACCGTGAGGTCGGCGGCCGCTGTACGTCCCCGCCGCACGATCCCCTGCGACCCCACCTCGAACACGTCGTCGTTGTCGTCGGAAGGCGCCGGCGTGTCCGACGCACCGATCGTCGGCCCGCGCGGTGAACGAGAGGTGGTCCTCCCAACCTGCGCGCGCCTTCGCCCAGTCGTCGTCGGACACGGGACCGGACAGCAGCGCGGCCCGCATGGTGTCGCACGCGACGCGCCATTCGTCGGGCGTGGTGGCGCGGACGTCGAAGATCGGCTCGGTTGTCATCGCCAGAGCCTGTCACCCCGGTGTCGCGGCGGCGGGCAGATTTCCGCTCAGGCCGCGATCGGCGCACTCCCCCGCACGCTCGTGCGGTACATCTCGCGCCGCTGACCGCCGTAGTCGTTGATCGCGAGGTGCTGGGTGCAGCGGTTGTCCCAGATCGTGAGCATGCCGGGCGTCCACCGCACCCGGCAGGTGAGGTTGGGGTGGACGCTGTGCTGGTACAGGCGCTGCAGCAGCGGTGCGGCCTCGGCAGGCTCCATGCCCTCGATGCCGGTGGTGTAGACGGGGTTGACGAAGAGCGCATCGCGGCCGGTGCGCGGGTGGCGGACGACCATCGGATGCGTGTGCACCTGGTAGGCCTCGTCGCTGGGCAGGATCTGCATCGAGCTCTTGTCGGCCACGTGTTCGAGGTAGCCGCCCGTGCCGTACGCCATGCCGGCGGAGTGCGTGGCGCGCAGGCCGATCAGGCGCTCGCGGAGCTCGCGGGGCAGCGTCTCGTAGGCCAGGTACTGGTTCGCCCACATCGTGTCGCCGCCGAAGGCCGGCACGTCCCACGCGTGCAGCACGGTGTACGCCGGCGGCGCCGGCAGGTAGCTGAGATCGGTGTGCCAGGCGTTGGCGAAGTTGAGTTCGTCCCCGGGCTCCTTGATCACCTTGATGACGTAGGGCCGATCGGCCACCGGGGCGACGAACGGGGTGAGGTCGCGTCCGCCGAGTTCGTCGGTGACGCG
>JBILUM010000496.1:0-3041 GCA_044370995.1 Ilumatobacteraceae bacterium
CCGTCGCGCCGTCGCGCCGTCGAGCCGTCGCGCCGTCGAGCCATCGCGCCGTCGGACCGCTCCGGGCCGGGTCGGTCCGCGTCAGCGGCCGATGGCCACCTGCACGAGCGCGGCCTCGCCGTCGGCAACGAGCCAGCACAGGCCGGGGCGCGCCGGCAACGGCGCGTGCCGCGGCAGCACCGCGCCGAGCAGGTCGGCGTCGACGTCGCCGCCGGCGCTGGCGACGATCCCGCGACGGCAACGGCGGAGCTCCCCGAGCCAGGTCCCGTACGACGATCGAACCGCATCGGCCCGACACGCGGCGACGACGGTGAGATCGTCGCCGCGTCGTCCGACGAGAGCGAGGAGCCGCCCGTCGGTGTCGGCCAGCAGATCGGCGTCGTCGATCACCAGCAGCACGGCCCGACCGCGTGCGAGCTCGCGGCCCACCTCGGCGACGGCCTCGGCGACGGCCGCCGCGAGGTCCCGTCCCGGCAACCGCCGCGGGGCGAGGACCACCTGGGCCGCATCGGGGCGGGCCTCCGACCAGCATCGGCGCAATTGGGCCACCACCTCGCTGCGGCCACTGCGTGCCGGGCCCACCACGAGGAGATGGTCGCCGAGCGGCACCTCGAACGGGCGAGCGGTGAGTGACGCGTGGTCGAGGCCCAGCACCGGCCACCACGAGCGGCCGTCGAAGCTCGAACGGGTGAGCTCGCGTACGGCTACCTCCTCGGGCAGCACGCGGACGGGATGGACCGCCGGCCACGCGACGCTCCGGGATCGCCAGCCGTCGGGCCACGGCGCCAACTGGGCGTCGCACAGGTCGGCGGCGTCGACCATCCGGCCCGGGATCGCCGGCGGCATCGCCGACGCCCGGACACCGAAGGCCGCCCCCTCCGACGGGTCGTGGAGATGGAGGATCCAACGCCGGGCGCACCGCGCGACCACCGCCGGCGCGAGGCCGCTCGCACCGTCGGCGCCGAGCAGCAGCGTGACGCCGGGTGGCGTGGCCAGCAGGAGTGCCTCTGCAGCGGCGTGCGCCGATGCCCTCGACGGCGCTTCGAGGTCGCGCCGGAGCGCGCCGAGGCCGTCGATCACCACGATCCGTCCACCGGACGGCGGTGGTGTCGCGGCGCGCACCAGCAGACGTTCGATCCGTTCGTGCTCGTGCAGCCGCACCACGCCGGCACAGCGGGGGTGCTCGCCGGCGTCGTCCCAGCGCCCGTCGCCTGCCGCGTCGACGACGAGCAGCTCGGCGTCGCTGCCCAGCCGCCGCAGCGCCAGCGAGGCCAGCGCGGTGGTCACGCCGCTGCCCCTCGATCCCACCACCAGCACATGGCCATCGGCCGGTCCCCACGCGAGGCGGTCGCGCCGTTGCTCGTCGGGCCGGTCGACCAGACCGAGCACGCCGCCGCATCCGCCCCCGTCGGGCAGCCCGTCGGGCAGCTCGTCGAGCCGCGTCGGCAGCGGATCGGTCCACGGGCGTCGCGGCGGGTCGACGGCCAGGTCGGCAGCGGCGGCGACGATCTCGCCGACGGTTCGACCGACGTCGACGACACGTGCGGACTGGAACCCGAGCAGCTCGCCCGGTCCGAGCCGCACCACCGCACGACCGGCCGCCGACCGCCGGATCGACGCAGGGCTCGCGTCGCCGACGACATCTTGGGCCTCGGCCGCTTCGTGCAGTCGCAGCGCGATGCGCAGGTCGGTGTTGGTGCGGATCTCGTCGCTCACGACGCCGCTCGGGCGTTGTGTGGCGAGCACGAGGTGGACACCCAGGCTTCTCCCCCGGCGAGCGACGTCGACGAGCGAGTGGAGCAGATGCGGATGCTCGAGGGCCAGCGCCGCGAACTCGTCGACGACGATCACCAGCCGGGGCAGCACCGGCCGGCCGAGCGCGGCGCGGGCTGCCGTCAGGTCGCTGCACCCGTGGGCGCGGAGCACGTGTTCACGCGCCGTCACCTCGGCCCGGAGGCTGCGCAGCACGCGCTCGGCGAGGCGGGGCTCGAGATCGGTGACGATGCCCACCACGTGCGGCAACCCCACCAGATCGTCGAACGTGGCGCCGCCCTTGAAGTCGACCAGCACGAAGGCGAGCCGGTCGGGTGGCACACGGGCGGCGAGGGAGACCACGAGGGCCCGGAGCAACTCGCTCTTGCCCGAGCCGGTCGTACCCGCGACGAGGGCGTGCGGCCCGTCGCGCACGAGGTCGATCTCGACGACGCCGTCCGCAGCGATGCCGAGTGGCGCGTCGGGTCGCGGGTCGGCACCCGCTGCGCGCCAGCGGTGGGCGATGCCGACGCGATCGACACTGCCCGACGGGTCGAGCAACCCCTCGAGTGCGACGTCGTCCGGCAGGCGTCGCTCCTCGTCGACGGGGGCCTCGGGATCGGTCCACGGTGCGAGGACCGACGCCAGCTCTGTCGCGGCCCGAGCGCCGATGCCGACCAGTCGGCCGCGGCCCGCCAGGACGAGATCGTCGCCGATGCCGCTCGGGCGGTCGCCGACGATGAGCGGGTGGGCGTCGCCGTCTCCCTCGTCCCGGTCGACGCGCAGCCCGCCGTCGGTCGCCGCGTGGACGACGGTGGTGCACATCGCCGGCACGGGCGCACCATCGGCGACCTGCACCAGCACGGCAGCGTCCGGGCGCAGGTGCAACAACCGTCGGACACCGCTCGTGCGGACGGCCACCTCGTCGACGTCGTCGGTCACGACGAGCAGATGGCGGGTGTCGCCCGGCGAGGCACCCGCGCCCTGGGAGACCGGCAGGGCCGAGACGAAGGCGGCGATCGCCGCCGGGTCGTGACCGACCTGTCCCGATGGCGTGAGGTGGACGTGCGGCAGCTCGACTGCCCAGCTCCATGCGCTCGGCCGTGAGGTCACCACCAGCAACGACCAGTCGGCCGGGCCCGTGGTGACGGCGAGCTGGGCGACGAGCGAACGGACGACGGCGCCGGCGTGGGCGCCGGCGACGGCGACGCGGGCACCGCGGGCGAGGTCGACGAGGACGGGCGACTCCTCGAGCACGGCGCGCAACCCTCCCCCGATGGAGACCGGCA
>JBILUM010000025.1:0-11130 GCA_044370995.1 Ilumatobacteraceae bacterium
GGGCCTCGAGCTTCGGGAGCTGGCGGGCGAGGTAGTCGATCTCCCACCGCATCGTGTTGCCGAGCAGCACGGCGGCCTCGTCGTCGAGGTTGTGGCCGGTGACGAGCGCCGTGTACCCGCCGTCGAGCGCGGCCTTGTCGAACAGGTGCCGCTTGCTGAGTCCGCACGCCGAGCACGGAACGCGACGGGTGGCCTTGGCCGCCGTCGGGATGTCGTAGCCGTACTCGCCGCGCAGCGAGATCTCGATCAGCTTCAGACCACGATCGGCGGCGAACCGGCGGGCGTAGTCGCCCGAGACGTCGCTGTAGTCGCCGATGCCCAGCCCGACGTAGAGGCCGTCGGCCTGGTAGCCGAGCTCGATCAGCAGGTCCCACACGGCGAGGCTGTCCTTGCCGCCGGAGACGGCGACGAGGATCTTGTCGTCACGCTCGAGCAGCTTCCAGTGCTCGATCGCCTTGATCACCTGGCGGCGACACAGCTCGAGGAAGTGCTCGGCGCAGAAGTTGGCGTTGTGGCGCGGCAGATCGATGATCGCCGGCTGCCGGCACGTGCGGCACTTGGAACCGGGGTTCACGTCATGCACCTCCGGAGATGACGGGCCGGATCTCGATCACGTCGGTGGCGTCGAGCTCGCCGTCGCCGGGCACCAGGGTGCCGTTGCGGATGACGAGGTGGGACTCGCGATTCAGACCGAGCTCGGTGAGGAGCGCGTGCACCTTGCGACGGCCCTCGATCTCGAGCACGCGGGTGGGGTTGCGGAGGTGGACCTGCATCGCCTGACAGTGTGCCGCGACGGACGCACGTTGCGCGTCAGGCGGCCTTCGCGGCCGACTTCGCGGCCCGGGTCGCGGCCTTCGCTGCGGCGGTCGAGCGGCGGCGCGCACGCTTGGCCTTGCGACGCTGCCGACGTGAGGGCGGTGCGACGGCGTCGATGCGCAGGAACTGGCCCTTCGTGAGCTTCTCGGTCGTCAGGATCTCCGCCTGCTTGCCGAAGGTCTTCTTCACGAAGGACTTGCTCCACAGCACGACCCCGACGGCCAGCCAGCCCTTGTGCCCGCCGAGCAGTCCCTTGTAGGTGGCGTTGCGGCGAATGATGACGGACGGCCGCAGCAGCCGCGGGACCAGCGCCACGTCAGATCCGGCGGAGCTCGACGTACGTGGTCTTCTTCTTGCCGCTGCGCTTGCCGAGGAAGAAGAAGATGAGCAGCAGGACGACACCGCCGGCGATCGCCGCGGTGGTCATCGACTGCTTCTTGTCGTTCACCTTGTGGTTGACGTCGTCCTGGAGTGCCTTGAACTTCGCCTCGAGGTCGTCACGGGTGATGCGTTGCTGCGACATGGGGGTACTCCGGCTCAGTCCTTGTTGAGGGACGACTTGGCGATACGACTGACGGCGACCGCGATCACCACGATGCAGAGCAACAGCGCTGCGACGTACGGCAGCAGGCTCATCCAGCGGCCGGCGAAGGTGGGACCGAACTCGTTCTGGACGAGGCGGAGCAGACCGAGCACCAGCAGCGACGTGCCGACGCCCAGCAGGACCGCACCGGCGGATCCGTATGCGAGCCAGCGACCGGCACCGCGCACGGGTGCAAGGGTCTCCTGGCGGGCGTAGCCCGTGACGAGATCGATCACCTCGCCGATCGGAACCGACGGGGGCGGAGGGGTGCTGGGGAGGTCGGAGTCGGCCACGGGTACCTTTGATAGCACATCGCGGTGCACCTGCCCGGCGTGCCGCTGGGTGGTTCGGCTGGGCGAGGTGCCGCGTCGGCGCTGCGACACCCCGTCAGGGTTCGTCGAAGGGCAGCTCGGCGCTCTCGTCGGCGAGGCGGAACTCGAGCACGGCCTCCACGTCGTCGAGCATCGCGTCGAGCCGGGCGATGCGCTCGACCGGCCCGTCGGCGCACAGCAGCTGGTAGGTGTCGGCCGCGCCGACCGGCGCGATCGCCACGAGGTGGTACGAGCCGAGCACCGGGTCGTCGCTGATCTCCGACGATGCGTCCGCGACGGAGTCGCCGAGCTCGGCGGCCATGGCGCACGAGCGCCGGACCCGGGCGAGGGTGGTCGCCATGCGGGTGGCGAGCGATTCAGGGGCCACGTCGTCGGCGCCGATCCAGCCGTCGGGCCAACCGTCGGCCCAGTCGTCGACGTCGGCCATCGGGTACGGGTCGTCGGGCAACCAGGCGTTCACGCGGATGCGCCGGGTGCCGACGCACACCACTGCGAAGCGGCCGTCGTCCATCTCGGCCACCTGCAGCATGCGTGCCACGGTGCCCACCTCGAGCCGATGGTCGCCACCGCCGACCTCGCTGCCCCGGGCGATCAGGGTGACGCCGAACTCGTGCTCGGGCGTCTCGAGGCAGTCGCGCACGAGCGCGCGGTAGCGCGGTTCGAAGATGTGCAGCGGGAGCACTGCCCCGGGGAGCAGGACGCTCCCCAGCGGGAACATGGGCAGCACGGCCACGTCGCGCACTGTACGCCCCGCTCCGGTGTCGATGATGGCCGGATCAGGGTGATTCTGAGGTGACGTCCGACATCGTTGCGTGAGCCGGACCCGCACCATCTGCGGGTCGCACTCACAGCAGGTGGGTCAGCGGGGGGCGAGCTGGTCGCTGGTGGCGCTGCTCGGATAGGTGACCAGCGAGACCGCGAGCGCGTCCCAGACGGGTCGGTACACGTCGGGTTCCTTGGCGCCGGGTTCGTTGAGGATCACGGCGAACTCGATCGTGTCGCCGCCGTCGACGGGCAGATAGCCGGCGAGGGCCTTCACGTCGGTGAGCGAACCGGTCTTGGCCTGCAGCCGGCCGGCCACCGGTGTGCCGAGGAACTCGTCGATCAACGTGCCGGTCGCGCCGGCGACCGGCAGGCCGGCTCCGAGCGCGTCGTTCGGACTCCCCCGGTGCAGGATCGAGACGAGCAGCGAGCAGGTGACGAGGTTGTCGCGCGACAGGCCCGACCCGTCGACGAGGCTGACGCCGATCAGCGGCATCCCCCAGCCGGCGAGGGTGTCGAGCACCACCTCGAGACCGGCGGCGGTCGTGCCTGCCGAGCCCGACTGCGCACCCATCTCCTTCACGAGCACCTCGGCGGTGTTGTCGTCGCTCGTGAGCAACATCTCCTGCACGATCGCACTCATCGGCTGTGAGTCGATGCCGGCGATCTCGGTACCGAACTCGCTGATGCCGACTGCCGACCCCTGGCCGACGGGCACCCCGCGCTCGCGGAGCAGTTGGGTGAACACCTCGGCGGTGCGCAGCGCCGGGTCGACGGCGACGTCGCGCGCATCGCCGACGGAGTTGCCGAGCCAGCTGTCGTTGACCATCAGGGCGTCGATCGGACCGGCCTCGCGCCCGTGTAGAACCGGGTCCCAACTCGGGTGGAAGTACTCGTCGTCGAAGCGGCTCGCGTCGCCGAGCACGCGACCGTTCACGCGCGTGACACCGGCGGCGACGACGGCGTCGGCGAGGGACTCCAGCCGCGTGGTGTTGACGGGGCGGTAGGTCTGTGTGTTGTTCGCGAGCCAGTCGTCGGTGGTGAGCAGCGGGTCGCCGCCGCCGAGCAGCACGAGGTCGCCGGTGACGGCGCCGGTGGCGTCGACGTCGCCGAACACGCTCGTGCGGAACGTGTACGACGGCCCGAGTACCTCGAGTGCCGCCGCGGCCACGACGAGCTTCATGTTCGACGCCGGGATGACGGGCAGGCCGTCGTTCTTGGCCGACACCACGGCACCGTCGACGGCGACCGACGCGCACGAGCCGGAGCCCACACGGTCGAGCAGGGTGGCGAGCTGGATACGGAACTGGGTGGTGTTCAGCGACCGCGACAGCACGCCCGGGGCCCGCCGGAACGACATGACCGGGGTCGCGAGTTGCACCGTCGGGTCGGCCGGCGCCTCGATCGCCGGCACCGGGTCGACGGTGGTGGCGGCGACCGCCCACTGCCACGCGACGAGGAGCACCATCGTGACCGCCACCGCGAGCGACGTGAGGACGATCAGCGGGTTGCTCGCCCGTCGCACCATGCGGTCAGGCTCCCAGGCCGTGGCGTCGACGGAAGTCGGCGTAGCGGGTGAGGTGGCCGAGCGCGGTGACGGCGCGGTTGCCGCTCGCGTAGCAGAGGCGGCCGCTGGCGCGGACCGCTGCCGGGCCAGGGTTGTCGGGGTCGGCCACGGCGAGCTCGGTGGCGGTGAGGATCGGCTTGTCGTAGCGGCGCGACAGCTCGTCGGCAGCCTCGGCGAAGCGGCGGTCCTGGCGTTCGTGGTACTCGACGATGCGCTCGAGGCCGTGGTCGGGGTGGAAGCCACCCTCACGCATGAGCCGGGCCTGGTTGCTCTGGATGCCGAGACCGAGGTAGATCACGGCGTGCACGTCGGGGTGCGCTGCGATCATCTCCATCACCTCGGGAATCGTGTCACGAACTTCGCCACCTGCGCAGTCGACCGGGTTGTTCCGACTCCACCGAGGCGGGAGCTTGGTGTCGATCTGGGCGCGGAGGTCGTCGGGCAACGGCATCAGCACGAGGCCGCGCTCGCGGTGGATCGCGTCGCTGGTGACCACGCCCCACCCGCCCGCCGTGGTGAGCACGATCACGTTCGGGCCCTTCGGCAACGGCTGGGTCGCAAACGTGGCGGCGGCCTCGAAGGCCTCCTCCACCGTCGCGGCTCGGGTGACGCCGGCCTGGCGGCAGGCGCCGTCGAAGATCTTGTCGTTGGCCGCCAGGGCACCGGTGTGGCTTGCGGCCGCCTTGGCGCCGGCCTCGGTGGCACCGCCTTTGACGACGACGAGGGGCTTGCGTTTCGCGACCGACGCGAACCGGTCGAGCAGGCCGCGGCCGTCGACGATGCCTTCCACGTATGCGAGCGACACGCCGGTGGCCGCGTCGTCGGCGTACCAGTCGAGGTAGTCGGCCGGGGTGACGGCGGCGGCGTTGCCGGCCGAGACCGCACGGCTGATGCCGACGCCGGTCTGGCGCGAGTAGTTGAGGAAGCTGGAGATGAAGTTGCCGCTCTGGCTGGCCACACCGATCCGGCCGGCCGGCGGGTACGGGGCGACGATCTGGGCGCACAGGTTGGCGGGCGTGCTCACGACGCCCTGGCCGTTGGGGCCGGCGAGCAGGATGCCGAGCTCGTCTGCCAGGGCGACGAGGTCGTCCTCGGCCTGCTTGCCCTCCTCCCCCGCCTCGCCGTAGCCGGCGCTGGTGAGGAACGCGGCCTTCACACCCTTGCGGGCACAGGCGCGGAGCAGGTCGGGGTTGGCCGAGGCCGGGGTGCAGACGAACACGAGGTCGATCGCCCCGTCGGGCAGCGAGTCGATGTCGGCGACGGTGCGGATGCCGAGCACCTCCTCCCCCTGGAGGTTGGTGCCGTAGACGCCGCCCTGGTAGCCGCTGGCGAGGATGTTGTGCAGGCTGACGAAGCCGAACTTGCCCGGATGGGTGGACGCGCCGGTGACGAGCACGCCCTTCGGTTCGAACAGGGCGCGGAACTGCTCGTCGGTGGGACGGGCCCGGCCCGAGCCGGAGGTGCTGGGCGTGGCGGGATCGCCGATCTCGACGAGGGCGTCGACGGCCACGGGCACGCCGTCGGCGCGCACGATGAGCGGGTTGACGTCGATGCTGGCGATGTCGGGCCGGGCGACCGCCGCGGCCGACAGGCCGAGGAGGACCGCTTCGAGCTTGGCCCGGTCGACTGCGGCCTCGCCGCGGAATTCGCCGAGGAGCTGCTGGGTGGCGAGCTGGTCGACCATCTCGGCCGCGTCGACCGCACTGATCGGGACGGGACGGAACACGACGTCGGCGATCGCCTCGGCCAGGATGCCGCCGACGCCGAGCATGACGTTCGCACCGAACTGCGGATCGCGGACCACACCGGCGATCAGCTCACGGTTGCCCGACACCATCGGGGCGACGAGCACCGACACGGGCCCGTCGGCCGGCGTCGCCGCTGCGAGGAGGTCGGCCGCCGCCTGCTCGACCGCGCCGGCGTCGCCGAGCCGCAGCCGCACGAGACCGCGCTCGGTCTTGTGGGCGATCGCATCGCCGCAGAGCTTCGCCACCACCGGGAAGCCGAGCTCGCCGGCGGCAGCGGCGGCCTCGGCGGCCGTGGCCACCTCGCGCTCGTCGGCCATCGGCACGCCGTACTCGCGCAGCAGCGCCTTGGAGGCGGATTCGGACAGAGTGTTCCCAGCGGCAGCCATCGCCGCAACGGTAGCGACGCGGCCGTGTCGGGACGTAGCTCTCCGTCAGCTCATCTCGGGCAGGGCGCCTCTGGTCAGCGCGGGAGGCTCACGTTGTACGTGAGGATCGAGCGGGCGATCAGCTTGCCGCTCGTGGCGCCGATCACCTCGGACTCGCAGAACACGATGGTGCGACCGCGCTTGACCGCCCACCCCTCGGCGACCGCGTCCTCGTCGATCAGCGCCGACAGGTACTGCACGTGCATGTCGACGGTGGAGAACCGGGCGCCCTGCGGCAGCGGACCGCCCACGACGGGCACCACGACCGAGTCGAGCAGACCGGCGATCGCGCCGCCGTGGACCACGCCGGCGGCCTGGTTGAGCTCGGTCTTGAACGGCATCCGCATGCGGCAGTAGTCGAGCCGCACCTCCTCGACCACCAGGCCGAGCAGGGTGACGTACAGCTCCTGGTTCATCTTCACGAACCGCGACCAGCGGGCCTCGGCCTCGGGTTCGAGTCGCTCGTAGCGATCGGCGCGGGTGGGCAGGCTCATGCCGTGGCGCTCACGTGGGCGTGGAGCAGCGCGGCGACGGCGGCGGCGCCCTCCTGGATCACCAGGTGGCCGAACGGCAGCGTCTCCACACGGGAGCCGGCGATCGCCTGGCCGAGGGCGTGGCTGTGCGACACGTCGACCCAGCGGTCCTGCTCGCCGCCGATGATCAGCGTCGGCGAGGTGATCGAGCCGAGCACGCCCGAGAGGTCGATGCGCTCGTCGAGGTCGAGCTGGGCGTCCGAGCCGGGCGCGATGGTGGGCGCCCCCATCGCGACGACTGCCTCGAGCATGGGCTCCATCGCTGCGATGGCACCGGCGGTGAAGCCGTCGGCCACTGCGTAGCGCATGAACAGCTCGGGGCTCGTCGCGATGAGCTGCCGCCACAGGCCGAAGGTGAACTTCATGCGCGCGTCGGTGGTCGCCCATCCGCACAGCGAGGTACAGGAGATGACCCGGGCGGGCGCTGCGGCCGCGGTGGCGAGCGCGGCGACGGCGCCGAGGGAGTAGCCGGCGACGTGGAAGCGTTCGATGCCGAGGTGGTCCATCACGGCGAGGGCCTGGGCGACGAGGTCGTCGGTCTCGATCGGCCCGTCGGGCATCGACGACTCGCCCGAGCCGGGGAACTCGACCATCACGTACCGGTACGACCCGGGCAGCTCCGGGCGCACCATGTCCCAGCCGGTGCGGCTCATCGTGGTGCCGTGGAACAGCAGCAGCGGCGTGCCGTCTCCTTCCACTGCGTATCCGACCGTGGCGTTCCCGAGCGTGAGCGTCGACATGGACGGCGAACGTAGCCCGCGCCGCGATCGTCGATCGGAGTCGGGCTGCCGGAGTTGGGCTGCCCGCGACCCCGTTACGGGGTGAGGGCCATCCGGTAGAACGAGGTGATGTGCTGGCGTCGGCGCGCCAGGGCATCGCCGACGAGCGGGTCGGCGTCGAGCAGGCCCTCGAGGAACGGGGCGTCGGAGAAGTAGCTCAGCAGGGCGCCGTAGCCGGTGAGCAGCAGCTGCTCGGGGTCGTGCCGGCGGAACGTGCCGGCATCCATCTCACGCTGGAAGTAGGCGACGGCCCGGTCCCACAGCGGGCGCAGCACGGCAGCGAGGTCGATACCGAGGTGGGCGCCGCCGTCGAGCGCTTCGCGGCGCACGAGCCGCACGTACTCGGGGTTGTCGGCGAAGAAGTCGAAGCCGGCTTCGAGCACGAGCTCGACCTTGTCGAAGCCGCGTGTCTCGGCGCCGATCGAGGCCGTCAGGCGCTCGAACCAGTCGCTGAGCAGGCGCTCGAACACCTCGCCGTAGAGGACGTCCTTCGACGGGAAGTGGTGGAGCAGCGACTGGCGCCGGATGCCGACCGCCGCTGCGATGTCGTTCAGGGATGTGCCGTCGTAGCCGGTGTCGGCGAAACACTGGATGGCTTCGATGACGATCTGATCTCGAGTCGACGGGCTCTCTCCCACATGGTCGACCATGCGCGCAGCATAGCCATGGCCTCGGCGTGCGGGGTCGTGCCCGTTCGGCAGCGGATCGCCGGCCGGCTCGGCGGGCGGTGCCTCGGTGGTACCTTGCCCGCATGTCGCACCCGTCGCCCGGGCAACGTCTCGCCGCGAGTCGTGTGCTCACCCCGTCGGGGATGGTCGACGATGCCGTCGTGGTGATCGACGGCGACGGGATCATCACCGGCGTCGAGGTGGCGTCGGGCCCGGTGCCCGACCGGGTGATCGCGCCTGGGTTCGTCGACGTGCAGGTCAACGGGGTCGACGACGTCGACTGCAGCCGGGCCGACGGCGCCGACTGGGAGCGTCTCGACCACCTGCTGCTCGCCCAGGGCACGACCACCTGGTGCCCCACGCTGATCACGGCGCCGCTCGACCGCTTCGACGCCCCACTGCAGCGGATCGCAGCGGCGATGTCCCGGCCGGAGGCCCCACGCCCGACGATCGCTGGCGCACATCTGGAGGGGCCGTTCCTCGGCGGAGCGCCGGGCGCTCACCCGCCGAAGCACATCGTGCCGATCGACATGGCGTGGTTGGAGGCGCTGCCCCGCCATGTCGTGATGCTGACGCTCGGGGCCGAGCAGCCGCAGGCCGAGGCAGCGATCCGCCTGCTGCGCGAACGGGGTGTGCTGGTGTCGATCGGGCA
Organism: Ilumatobacteraceae bacterium; assembly: GCA_044370995.1. Taxonomy (GTDB): domain Bacteria; phylum Actinomycetota; class Acidimicrobiia; order Acidimicrobiales; family Ilumatobacteraceae; genus VFMC01. Next base: position 8,866 of record JBILUM010000025.1, read on the forward strand.
CACGACGGCGTCGCACGACGACGTGGAGATCGCAGTGGCCGCCGGCGCTCAGATGGCCACGCACCTGTTCAACGGGATGACCGGGCTGCACCATCGCACCCCCGGCGTGGCCGCGTCGGTGCTGCTGCACCCCACGTGTGCCGCATCGGTCATCGCCGACGGCGTGCACGTGCACGCGCGGATGCTGCAGCTCGCGGCACGCCTGCTCGGGCGCGACCGGATGCTCCTCGTCACCGATGCCGTCGCATGGCGGGCGGGCACCGTCGGAGCGATCGGGATGGAGTTGCGCGACGGCGCGCCACGCCTGCCCGACGGCACGCTCGCGGGCAGCGCGGTCACCATGGACGAGGCGGTGCGCACCTGCGTCGACGCAGGCATCGACCTCGAACATGCACTCGTCGCCGCGTCGACCGTGCCGGCACGTCTGCTCGGCCTCGACGACCGCGGCCTGATCGCTCCGGGTCGGCGCGCCGACCTCGTGCTCCTCTCCCCCGGCCTCGAGGTGGAGGCGACGATGGTGGCGGGTCGACTGCCGTGAACGTGCCGATCACCGGGGTCTGCGACCCTGCCTTCGGCGCGGTGCGCGACGCCTTCGCCGCCAACTTCGCCGAGCGCGGCGAGGTGGGGGCCGCCGTCACCGTGATCGTCGACGGCCGCACGGTCGTCGACCTCGCCGGCGGGTGGGCCGACGAGGCCCGCAGCCGTCCGTGGCAGACCGACACGTTGGTGAACGTGTACTCGGTGGGCAAGGCGTTCGTGGGGCTGCTCGCGCTGCAGCTCGTCGACGCAGGGCTGGTCGATCTCGACGCACCGATCGCCGACGTCTGGCCGGAGTTCGGGGTCGGCGGCAAGGAGCGCGCCACGCTGCGACACGCGTTGTCGCACCAGGCGGGCGTGCCCGCGATCCGCGAGCCGTTGACGAACCGCGACCTGTGGAACTGGGAGCGCATGACGAGTGCACTCGCGGCCACCGAGGCGTGGTGGGAGCCCGGCACGCAGCACGCCTACCACACCAACACCTACGGCCATCTCGTGGGCGGCGTGGTGCACCGCGTGACCGGACAGATGCCGAGTACACGGCTGCGGGCGATCACCGATCCGCTGCGCGCCGACATGTGGTTCGGTGTCCCCGGACCCGAGCGCCAACGCTGCGCCGACGTGATCTGGGACCCGTCGAGGGCAGTGCCGGCCGACGTCGATCCGCACTCGGTCGAGGGCGACGCCCGCATGCTGATGCTCGGCTACTTCAATCCGCCGGGCTACTCGTCCAACGGCGTGGTGAACACCTACGAGTGGCGTCGGGCCGAGATCCCGTCGACGAACGGCCACGGGTCCGCGAACGGTGTGGCGCGGATCTACGCGGCGCTGCTCGAGACGGGCCGGCTGCTCTCCCCCGACCTGCTCCGCGAGGCCGCGAGCGTGCAGAGCGAAGGGTGGTGCCCGGTGCTCGCCGAGGACTCGAGGTTCGGGCTCGGGTTCAAGCCCACGGTGGCGCACCGACCCTTCGGACCCAACCCGAACAGCTTCGGTCACTTCGGCACGGGCGGCGCCGTGGGGTTCGCCGATCCCGATGCCGGCGTGGCGTTCGGGTACGTGATGAACCACGTGATCCCGCGCTGGCAGAGCACCCGCAACCGCTCCCTCGTCGAAGCCGTCTACGCCTCCATGTGATCCCGACCCGTCGGGCCGGACGACGTGGGTCGTTCGGATCAATCGGCGGCTCACCGCACTGCGGCGTCGCAGGATTGTCTAGGTTCGTTCCCGGTCGAAGGAGGCCTGATGCGACGACTGGCTGCAGCGATCACCACCACAGCGATCTCGGCCGTCGCGATCGGAACCACGTTCTCCGGCCTCTCCGGTACCGCCACCGCCGCTGCGGTCTTCTCGCTCATCGACGGCAACGCCGCCGAAGGACGAGTCCTGTACGACACCAGCGACGACGGGTCCTTCGCGATCACCGACTCGGCCGAGCCCTTCGGTGGGACCGGGATGAAGATCGTCGATCTCACCACCGGAGGGTCCATCGAACTCCCCGCCTTCGTCGGTCGCGACCTGTACCTGAGCGGCGACGGTCGCCGAGTCGTGTTCGGCACGACAGCTCAGCTCAGCCCGGGTGACAACGACACGTCGACCGACGTCTACTCGATGTCGATCCGTCAGCAGGCCGACATCCGATGGATCTCGCCCGGCTACGCGAGGTACGACCTCGTCCCGGTCGACACCAACGACGACGGGCTCGTCGCCGTCGTCCGAGCGAGCTCGGCG
>JBILUM010000498.1:0-3038 GCA_044370995.1 Ilumatobacteraceae bacterium
GATGTGCGTGATGCTGCCGGCGTTGTTGAATCCGCCCGTCGTGAAGACGAGCTTGTCGTCGTTGGCGGTGCCGGAGGCCTGGCTTTCGAGCGTCAGGCTGTTGGGGCCGGAGATCGCGCCGGTCATGGTGTGCGTGTACGACCCGCCGCCCTCGTCGCGGAGCACGATCCTGAGGGTGCCGGCGGTGCTCCCGAGTACGATCGGCCTGGCCGTATAGGTGATGTTCGAGTTGTCGTTGATCTCGATCGTCGCTCCAGAGGTGCCGGACCCGCCCAGGATCACCTTCCCGGCGGAGCCGCTGCCGAGATTGCCGGCGACGTTGCCGATCAAGACCTTGCCCTTGAGGATCTCGAGGTCGCCGGTGAACGCGCTGTTGTTGGCTCGCAGCCCAAGCACCGAGGTTTCGCTGTTCTGCACGACCTTGCCCACGGTGGACTGGAGGGTGCCCATGCCGATGTAGTTCGCGCCGGTGCCGTTGTTGGTGAGCGTCGGACTGCCCGATCCGCCCACGGTGCTCGAGATGGTCAGGTTCGAAGTGCTGTTGTTCGAGATGCTCTGGTTGGCCGACAGCGTGAGGTTGACGGCTCCCAGGTTGCCACCACCGAATGTGACGACCCCGGCACCGGGGCTCATGGCGATACCACCGGCCCCGATGGTCAGGGTGCGGGTGGTCGTTCCGGCACCATTGCCCCGGATCGTGGACGCGGCCGTGTTGGTGAACGTGAATCCCGCCGCCGACCTGTTGGCGCCGAGAAAAACGGTCGCTTCCGTGCCTGCGATGGGATCGGCATTGAAGAAGACAGCGTCCGAGGCACCGGGCACACTGGCCGTCCCGGAGCCGCCGACCGTGGCGGACCAGTTCACGGAGGCGGCCCACGAACCGTTGCCGCTGCCGTTGGTCCAGTACCGATCGGCGGCGTTGGCGCCGGGCGCGAGGGTGAAGGTGACGGCGATGGCGAGAAGCCAGGCGACCGCGCGGTCCGCCGTCGGAGAAACGATGGGCTGTGTGTTCATGACGATCACCAGTTCTGCCTTGGATGCGAAGTTCGTTGTGGCACGACCGATCAGCACGATCGCGGCGGCGAGGACCGTCGGCGAAGTCCGTGGCCTGCCCCGACACCGATCGCCGCGACAGTGACCAGGAAAGCCAGCGTCGACGGCTCCGGCACGATCACGAGGTTGACCTGACCCAGCACGGACGTGTCGATCTGGAACGTCTGGCCGCTGGCGAGCGTCGGGGCGGTCCCGATCGAGATCCCGTTGTTCGTGAGCGTGCCCGAGTAGTTGAACAGCCGCCACGCGGTGTTGTCGGGAACGGTGAGCCAGTTGCCGGTTCCGGCGACGCTGAGCGTGCCGGCGAGTGTCAGGTCGGTGACGCCGGTGATCAGATCGTTGATCCCGCCGCCAATCGTCGTGTTCTGGGCGTTCAGGTCGAAGGTCAGCGCCGAGGTGCTGCTGGCGAGCACGAACGCGTCGATGGCCGTCAACGTCCCCGGACCGCTGCCGGGGCCCACGGTTCCGCCGCCCAGCACCGACACGGCTCCGCCGATCGTGCCGGTGCCGGAGAGCAAGGCGCCAGCGGCAACGCTCAGCGGGCCGGTGGCGGCCGACTGGTCGCCGTTGATCCGCAGCGTGCCGCCCGTGACGACCGTGTTGCCCAGATACGTGTTCGACCCGTTAAGGGTCTTGAGCCCCGGGCCGCTCAGGGTGAGGCCACCGGCGCCCGTAATGATCGAGTCAACCACCAGCGTGCGGGTGGCGTCGTCCGCTCCCAGCCCACCACCGTCGGCGGCGAGGGTAATGCCGCGATTGGCAGAAATCGTGTACGTGGTGTTATCGGCAGCGGCCTTCAAGATGCCGCGGTTGAGCGTGATCGCGTCGGCCACGTAACTGGCGAGCGTCTTGCCCAATGCGCGGTCGTCGGCAGACCTGTTGATGTTGAAGACCGCGTTCCCACTGACGACTAGCTTGCTAAAGCCATTCTGGCCGCCGAAGTTGTTCACGCCCGTGGACGCCACGGTACTGGTGAGCGTGAATGTTTTGTCTCCGCCACTCTCGGTGATGGGCTGATTAAAACCAATGTTTCCGCTCTCGACATTGATGGTGAAGACAAGGTCGTCATTCAACTGGAGGCCCGTATTCATCTGGTAACCACCGGGCCTGGCGCCCGCCAGCAAGTTCAGCGCCGCACTGCCGGAACTGACATCGAACACCAGAGCCGCGGTAGTGCCGCTCCTCGTGAAATTCCACTTATGGCTGCCGTCCGGGTCTCCGATGTTCAGCGTGCCAACCGTTCTCGATGTCGACGCAATAGTGATGACCTGGTCCGCGGCGATGTTGCTCGTGATGTTGACCACTGCGTCAATGGCGCTGGGGACCGCACTCGGGCTCCAGTTAGTCCCCGTGCCCCAGCTTTGGTTCGCGCTCGTCGTGGTATTGATCCAGTTGCTCTGCGCTTGGGCCACGCCAGCGACCGCAAGGCTGATCGCGATGGCGATGCATGGCGCGTGGACGCGGCTCGCCCAACGGCGCGTCGTGATCCGACCACACGAAGCCGACACGCTCGCACGCTCCCCGGAAAACTTGTTCATGACATGCCCCCCAGTGACAGTGAAGCCCTTTGAAGTGGCCGAGCAATTTCCTGAAGTACTCGGCGTGACACGAATCCCCGAACCCGCTTGCGACCGGATGTTACTGGAAACATTTAGCTCGTGCAAGCGTATGGCGGGCGCGGAAAAGAGGCATGGAGTTGGGCGGGCCCATCCCTTCCGCAACGGTGCGCGGGATCCTTGGGTTGCCCGTGTTGCAACCGAGATCCGACGCATGGGTTAGCAGCGGGCGTCAGCCGGGAGGATTGCGCAGGCCTTTCGCTCGGAACTCGCCCGCGCCGAACCCGACTCCCGCGCGTCCACGACGTCCCATGCCACGCGATGCGCAACTAAGCGTTTCGTCGCCTTGTATACTGCGGTGAAAGAGGCACGCTCCCTTCATGTCGCATTCCCGTCGTACGCCGAAGTCTCCGATCACGGTCAGCGAGA
>JBILUM010000029.1:0-10443 GCA_044370995.1 Ilumatobacteraceae bacterium
CCCTGGTGTACCGGCACCGGGAGACCGAACGGGCCGGTCACCGCCGCAGCGGTGGGCCGGCCCGTCGATCGAACGGCACGCGACAAACGTACCGGGAGTGATGGGGCGAGCGGAGGGACCGCTCGCCGATGGTGCGAGGCCGGAGCACCCGACCTCGGACCTGGCTACTTGGTCTCGGTCTTGCCCTTGCCGGTCGATTGGCTGATCACGGCCTGCGCCGCGGCGAGGCGGGCGATCGGCACGCGGAACGGGCTGCAGCTCACGTAGTCGAGACCTGCGTCGTAGAACAGGGCGATGCTCTCGGGGTCGCCACCGTGCTCGCCGCAGACGCCGAGCTTCAGGCCGGGCTTGGTCTCGCGACCGCGCTGGGCGCCGAGGCGCACGAGCTCGCCGACGCCCTCGACGTCGATGGTCTCGAACGGGTTCCGCTTGAGCAGGCCCTGCTCGAGGTAGGCCGGCATCATCTTCGACTCGATGTCGTCGCGGCTGAAGCCGAACGTCATCTGGGTGAGATCGTTGGTGCCGAAGCTGAAGAAGTCGGCCTCCTCGGCGATCTGGTCGGCGCGCACCGCAGCGCGGGGCGTCTCGATCATGGTGCCGATGGTGACGTTGGGCTTCTTCTTCATGCCCTTCACGGCCGCGTCGATCTCGGTCTGCACCCAGCCGCGGGCGAGGGCGAGCTCTTCGCGGGTGACGGTGAGCGGGATCATCACCTCGACGATGGGGTTCTTGCCCTTGGCCCGCAGCGCCGCAGCGGCGGCCATGAGGGCGCGCACCTGCATCGCGTACAGACCGGGCTTCACCACGCCGAGGCGGACACCGCGGGTGCCGATCATCGGGTTGTGCTCGGCCCACTCCTCGGCGGCCTTCAGCTCGGCCTTCTCCTGCTTGGTGAGCTTGCCGGTGGCCTGCTTGATGCGCAGTTCCTCCGCCGATGGGAGGAACTCGTGCAGCGGCGGGTCGAGCAGGCGGACGGTGACGGGGAGGCCGTCCATCGCCTCGAGGATCTCCTCGAAGTCGGCTTGCTGCACCTTGCCGAGGTTGGCGAGCGCCTTCTCCTCGGCCGCGGCGGTGTCGGCGAGGATCATCTCGCGCACCACCGGCAGACGGTCGGGGGCCAGGAACATGTGCTCGGTGCGGCACAGGCCGATGCCCTCGGCGCCGAGCTCGCGGGCCTTGGTGGCGTCTTCGCCGGTGTCGGCGTTGGCGCGCACGCCAAGCTTGCCCTTGCGGACTGCATCGGCCCACTTGAGGATCGTGGTGAACTCGGCAGGCGGCTCCGCTGCCTCGAGCTTCATCTCGCCGAGGATGACCTCGCCGGTGGTGCCGTCGAGGCTGATGATGTCGCCTTCCTTCACGACGGTGGTGCCGACGGAGAACGTCTTGCCGTCGATCTTGACCGACTCGGCGCCGACCACAGCCGGGGTGCCCCAGCCTCGGGCGACGACGGCGGCGTGGCTCACCAGACCGCCGCGGGCGGTGAGGATGCCCTGGCTGATCATCATGCCGTGGACGTCTTCGGGGCTGGTCTCGTTGCGGACCAGGATGACGGCTTCGCCGCGCTCGTCGGCGTCGCATGCGTCGTCGGCCGTGAAGTACACCTTGCCGACGGCAGCGCCCGGGGATGCCGCGAGGCCCTTGGCGAGCACCGTGCCCTTGCCCGCGAACTGCGGGTGCAGCACCTGGTCGAGGTGCTCGGCGGCCACGCGCATGATGGCCTCTTCCTTGGTGATCTTCCACGTGCCCGAGGGACCCTTGGTGCCCTTGGTCATGTCGACGGCCATCTTCAGCGCGGCGGCACCGGTGCGCTTGCCCACGCGGGTCTGCAGCATCCAGAGCTTGCCCTGCTCGATGGTGAACTCCGTGTCGCACATGTCCTTGTAGTGCGCCTCGAGCCGCTTGAAGATGTCGAGCAGCTCCTTCTTGATCTCCGGGAAGTGCTTGCCGAGGTGGTCGAGGTCCTCGGTGTTGCGGATGCCCGCCACCACGTCCTCGCCCTGGGCGTTGATCAGGAAGTCGCCGTAGGGCACGTTCTCGCCCGTGGCAGCGTTGCGGGTGAAGCCCACGCCAGTGCCGGAGTTCTCGTCGCGGTTACCGAAGACCATGGTCTGCACGTTGACGGCGGTGCCGAGGTCGTGGCTGATCTTCTCGTGCACGCGGTAAGCGATGGCGCGAGCGCCGTTCCAGCTCTTGAACACGGCTTCGACCGCACCGCGGAGCTGCTCGCGCGGCTTCTGCGGGAACGGGGCGCCGGTCTCTTTCTTCACGACGGCGAGGTACTGGGTGCACAGCGTCTTCAGCGCGTCGGCGGTGAGCTCGGCATCGGTCTTGACGCCGGCCTTCTCCTTGGCGGCCTCGAGCGGCGCCTCGAAATGGTGACCGTCGACGCCCTGCACGATGCGGCCGTACATGGCGATGAAGCGCCGGTACGAGTCGTACGCGAAGCGCTCGTCGTCGGTGACGTGGGCGAGACCCTTGACGCTCTCGTCGTTGAGACCGAGGTTGAGGACGGTGTCCATCATGCCCGGCATCGAGAACTTGGCGCCCGAACGCACGCTGACGAGCAGCGGGTCGAACGGGTCGCCGAGCTTGCGGCCCATCGCCTTCTCGAGCTTGAAGACGTGCTGGGCGATCTCCTCGTCGAGCTCGGCCGGCCACCCACTCTTCATGTAGGCGCGGCAGGCATCGGTGGAGATGGTGAAGCCGGGAGGGACAGGGAGCTTCAGCACACTCGTCATCTCGGCGAGGTTGGCGCCCTTCCCACCCAGGAGATCCTTGTACTCCATGGGCGGACGGCGGTGCTTGTGTGAGAAGGCGTAGACGTACGACACGGCGGTCGAGTCTACGCAGGCCCTGCGCGCATGGGACGGTTACCGCCCCATAGGCTCAGTGTTTCCATGCCTGGCTCGCCCGCGTTCCATCTGTTCCGGTTCCCGATCCACGTCCGGCCCGGCTTCTGGATGTTCATGGTGCTCGTCATCGTGGTCAACGGCGGCGAGCTCGGGCTCTGGATCGCCGGATCGGCCGCGGTGCTCACGCTGCTGCACGAGCTGGGCCACGCATTCGCAGCGCGCGCCACCGGCGCACGCGCCGAGATCTCGCTCGACTTCCTCGCGGGCTACGCGTCGTTCGTTCCCACCCGGCCGCTGAAGCGCTGGGAGCGGGCCGGCATCTCGGTCGCCGGGCCGGCCATCCAGATCGGTGTGAGCGTGGCCATCCTGCTGCTGATGGGCGTGAACCCGATCGACCGCGACTCGTTCGGCCGCAGCGAGGCCGCCCTCGCCATCTGGTGGACCGGGCCGGTGATGGGGTTGTTCAACCTGGCCCCCGTGTTGCCCCTCGACGGTGGCCACATCGTGCAGGCCGGGCTCGACGTCGTGCTGCCAGGCCGGTCGCGGAAGGTGATGCTGTGGTTCAGCATCATCCTCACGTCCGTCACCGGCGCCGTCCTGCTCCTCACCCCGGAGCTGCAGGCGCTCGGGTACTTCGTGCTGTTCCCGTTGCTCGTGCAGCTGCAGATGCTGTTCGCCGACCGGCCACGCACCCGCACCAGGTCGATCGCCGCGCAGGCCGAGGCGGCAGCCTGGACGTCGGGCGACCTGTCGCGCATGCCCGACGGTCTGGTGCCCTCGCCGTGGTACCGGGCCGATCAGCACCTCCGTCAGGGCGAGCCCGATGTCGCCCGAGCGATCCTGATGGCCGACCTCGCCGAGTCCGCACCGCCCAACTGGTGGCCACCCGACGCGGCGCCCGCCGATCGGCTCGCAGCAGCGCTGGCGCTGCTCCCCCGCCCGCTCCCCCAGGGACGCATCTACAGCGAACACGCCCTCGCGCACGTGCTGCTGCGCACCGGGCACCTGGCCGACGCGGCCGCCTATGCGGCGCAGAGCTTCGCCCGCCAGCGCAGCACCGCCATGGCCGCCGTGGTCGCTCGTGCGGCCGCTGCACTCGGCGATCGCGAGACGGCGATCGGCTGGCTCGGCGCGGCGATCGACGCCGACACCGATCTCGACGCGCTCGTCGCCACGATGGACGGAGCGCCCGAGTTGGCAGGCCTCCGCGGCGATCCCGCCTTCGTCTCGCTGCGCCAGCGGCTCGACGGCTGACGGTTCAACCCGGGGCCACCTGGGCGGCGAGCCGTCAGGCCTGCAGCGCGGACCGCTTCACGAACGCCAAGGCGCGACCACCGGCGACCGACGTGACGGTGCCGATCGCCTCGCCGTCGCGGCGCAGCGCTTCGCCCGCAGCGGTGCCGGGGGCGACGTCGACGACCTGCAGCAGCCGGGGAGCGATCGAACCCCTGCTGTCCATCCGCTCGACGAGTTCTTGGCCCGGATAGCAGCCCTTGGTGAAGCTGACCGCTGTCGACGTCACACCGGTCTCGGCCGGGATCGTCTCGCCGGGCTCGATCTCGGTCCCCATCGCCGGCCATCCCGCCTCGATGCGTGCGGCCAGCAGCTGCTCGACGGTTCCCCGGGCGATGCCCGCCGGCGGTTCGACGTCGGCGCCGAGCAGGTCGACGCCACCGCCCCAGGCGGCCAGCCCGTCGATGCCGGTGACCAGCGACCCATCGGTGCTGCGCACCGCGATGCAGCGCCACGGCAACGGCGCGACGTCGGCCTTCACCCGGATCTTGAACCGGTTCACCCTGGCGACGAGCACCTCACCGAAGCCGGCGTCGGTGTCGAGCACGAACCGGTCGTCGGCGGTGCGCCACACTCGCAGCAGCACGTCGACCTTGCCCGTCGGCTGGAGCAGGAAGGCCCAGCAGCTCTGCCCGACCTGCAGGGGCCGCAGATCGTTGGAGACCTGCGAGTGCAGATAGGTGGCGGCGTCGGCGCCGACCACCTCCACCACGTCGCGGGCGATGTCGCACCAGAAGATCGCTGGAGGGAAGCCCGATCCAGGAGAGGTCGTCGGGGTGTCGGGACCGGAGCTCGTCATGGGGTCAGTGTCGCAGCGTTCCCGGCAGCTGGCACACTTGATCCATGACCGCCGGTGAGCACATCGAACGGATCGAACAGGTCGCGATCTCGGCCTCCGACGGACTGCGAGCCACGCTCGGACGGTTGGCCAGCCTCGTGGGCGTCGTGATCGTGATCACGGCCGTGATCGGCACGGCCACGTTCGCGACGGGGATGTGGGTGTTCGACGGCAGCACGGGGTGGATCGTGGTGGGCGGGGCCATCTGCCTGATCCCGGTGGGCGCGGCGATCGTGGCGTGGCTCTACGTCCGTGGCGCGGCGAAGGCCGCCCCGCGGCTGCTCGACGACGCCCGGATGTTCCTCCGCACGTCGGGGAGCGCGTCGGGCGTGCTCATCGACCACGACTCCGGCGTCGCACTCGGGATGCAGGCCAAGACGATGGGTGGCCTCCGCCAAGAGCTCTTCGATCGCCGCAAGGAGCTGCCGGCATTGTTCGTCGGTGTGCGGGCGATCACGAGCGTGCCCGGCCTGGCCGCTGTCGCCGTCCTCGGCACCGTCGGCGTCGGCCTGCTCGGCACGATCCTCCTCATCGGCGGCCTGATCGACTGATCAGGTGTCGCGTTCGTTCAGTTCCGCGTCGTATCGACGCGTCAGCGAACAGACGCTGTTCGTTCCTCGGGTGGGCGGACGTTGCGGAACATGGTCAGCAGGGTCACGTCGTACACCAGCTTGAGCAGGCCGGCGATGACCAGCGGCCAGCCGAAGTCGCTCTGGTCGAGCAGCCATCCGGCGAACAGCGGGCGGGCACCAGCGACTGCTCCACCGGCGAGAACACGCTCACGTCGCCGCTCGTCGGGTTCATCGTGCCGATGACGCCGACCACGAGCAGCACCACGAACACCGTGGTCGATGCGAACACCAGGCCGCTCACCACCATGGTCAGCGCGCCCGATTGCAGCAGCGCCCGTCGGGGCACACGGCCGAGTCGCACACCGACGAGCAACGTGAGCGCCGCGGAGCCGAGCAGCATGCCGGTGACCAGCACGCCGATCCGCAGGCCCGACCAGCCGAGCAGCGTGAGGTACGCAGCGAGGGCGACTGCCACCGCTCCGTCGACGAAGCCACGCACCCCTCGCGACGCCACCAGCAGACGGGCGTCCGACGTGGTCCTCAGGCCGACGGACCCTCCTCGGCACGACGAGCCGTCATGCGGCGCGCAGCCGGCACGGCGGCGAGCAGGGCAGCCGCCTTGTTGCGGCACTCGAGGTCCTCGTCGGCGGGCACCGAGTCGGCGACGACGCCCGCACCAGCCTGGAACGACGCACCGTGCGGCCCGGCGAACATCGTGCGGATCGCAAGCGCGGTGTCGAGGTTGCCGCTGAAGTCGACGTAGCCCACCACTCCCGCATAAGGCCCGCGCTTGACCGGCTCGAGCGCATCGATGATCTCCATCGCGCGCACCTTCGGTGCACCGCTCACCGTGCCGGCCGGCAGCGTGGCCCGCAGGACGTCGATGGGCGTCTTGCCGTCCACCAGTTCACCGCTCACCTGCGACGTGAGGTGCATCACGTGGCTGTAGCGCTCGAGCGTCATCAGCTCGTCGACGTGCACCGTGCCGAACTTCGCCACCCGTCCCACGTCGTTGCGGGCGAGGTCGACCAGCATGATGTGCTCGGCGACCTCCTTCGGGTGCTCCTTCAACTCGGCGGCCATGCGGCGGTCGTCCTCGTCGGTACGGCCCCGGCGACGGGTGCCGGCGATCGGGCGGCTGATCACCTTGCGGCCGAGCACCTGCACCATCGGCTCGGGCGAGCTGCCGGCGATGGTGACGCCGGGGTTGCGCAGGAAGTACATGTACGGGCTCGGGTTCACCTGACGGAGCACCCGGTAGAAGTCGAACGGATCGGCCTGCAGGTCGATGTCGTAGCGCTGGCTGAGCACCACCTGGAAGATGTCGCCGGCGAGGATGTGCTCCTTCGCCACCTCCACCGCTCGCTGGTACATGCCGCCGGACATGGTGCTGACCACGTCGGGCATGCCCTCGCCGAGCTGCGGCGGCTCGACGGGCGGCGCCGCGAGCGGTTGCGAGAGCTTCGCCGCCGCTGCCTCGACGCGAGCGCACGCGAGGTCGTACTCGCGGTCGACGTCGTCGGTGCCCATGTCGAGCACCGGGACGCTCTCGATGAGGTACACGCGCTGACGCCAGTGGTCGAACGCCGCCAGCGAGCCGATGATGCTCATCACCGCATCGGGCAGCCGGCGATCGTCGTTCGGCGTGTCGGGCAGGCGCTCCACCTCACGCACGACGTCGTAGCCGAGATAGCCCATCACGCCACCCTGCAGCGGTGGCAGGTCGGGGATGATCGGCGCGCGGTAGGCGGCGACGATCGCGTCGAGGGCCGCGAGCATGCCCCGGTCGAACGGGATGTCGGCGCTGAGGTGCTGACCGGTCTTGGTGATCAGGCCGTCGCGCAGCTCGAGCGTGGCCACCGGATCGTGGCCGACGAAGCTGTACCGGCTCCATCGTTCGCCGTGCTCGACCGACTCGAGCAGGAACCCGTCACCGTCGCCGACGAGTTTCAGGAACGCGGCGACGGGGGTCTCGAGGTCCGCGAGGAGTTCGGTCCACACCGGCACGACCGTGTGCTCGGCGGCGAGCGCGTGGAACTCCTCGCGCGACGGTCTCATCGTGAGCGACCACATCCGGGACATGGCGGGTCAGCTCTCCGACAGATCCGTGCTGTCGGTGCCGAACCTGCGGAAGAAGCACGAGCGGGCGCCGGTGTGGCACGCGCCGTTCCCGTCCTGGATCACCTTGAACAGCAGCACGTCGGCGTCGCAGTCGTAGAACGCCTCCTGCACCCACTGCACCTCACCGCTCGTGTCGCCCTTGCGCCACACCTCCTGGCGGCTGCGACTCCAGTAGACGGTGCGGCCCTCCTGCATCGTGAGCTCCAGGGTCTCGGCGTTCATCCACGCCACCATCAAGACGGTGCCGTCGCTCACGTCCTGGGCGATCGCGGGCACCAGGCCGGTCGCGTCGTACTTCACCGCAGCGAGCTGCTCGGGGGTTGCTTCGATCCGGACGCCGGCAGACATGGAGTCCATGCTACGAGAGTGTCGTCCCGACGACCCAAGGGCATTCGCCGGGTCTCGACGGGCTCCCTCGCGCGCCTAGAGGTACAGACCCGTGCTCGACTCGATGCGCTTGGCGGCCACGGCGTGGATGTCGCGTTCGCGCAACATGATGTAGTCGGTGCCGCCCACCTCGACCTCGTAGCGGTCCTCGGGGCTGAACAGCACCCGGTCGCCGACCTCGGCGGTGCGCACGTTCTGGCCGAGGGCGACCACCTCGGCCCACACGAGGCGCTTGGAGATCTGCGCGGTCGCGGGGATGAGGATGCCGCCGGTCGATCGACGTTCGCCGTCCTTCTCGGGGATGTGGACGAGCACGCGGTCGTTCAGCATCTTGATGGGCAGCTTGTCGTCCACGGCCATGGGCGCAGGGTACCGTCGGCCCCGTGGCGATCGAAACGCACCAGGTGGGGCTGCACACGGCCGACGGGCTCCGGCTCGAGGCCGACCTGTGTGCACCGCACGGTGCGACCGCCGGCGTGGTCGTCTGCCATCCCCATCCGCAGTTCGGTGGCGACCGGTACAACGCCGTCGTCGACACCCTGTTCCGCGCCATCGCCGACGCGGGCGTGGCGGTGCTCCGGTTCGACTTCAGGGGCGTCAACGAGTCGGAGGGCACCCACGGCGGTGGGGTGGCCGAACGGCTCGACGTGGCGGCTGCGCTCGACACGCTGTCCGCGGTGGTCGACGGACCGCTGTGGCTCGCCGGCTACTCGTTCGGCGCCGCCGTCGCGCTCGACGTGGTCCACCCGCAACTGGCCGGATGGCTGGCCGTTGCCCCACCGCTCGCCGTGATGCCGGGCGCACGTGCGGCCGGCTCCGACGCGAGGCCCAAGCACGTGCTCGTCGCGGGCCACGACCAGTTCAGCCCGCCCGACCCGACGAGCGGAGCGATGGCCGACTGGGTCGAGACGGAGATGACGGTGATCCCGCGGGCCGACCACTTCTTCGCGGCCGACCTCGCGACGATCGCATCATGGGCGCTCGACGCGCTCGCACGCCCCATCACCGAGACCACCGGCGAGACCGGGGTCAGCCCCGCAAGGTGAGCTCCACCGGCAACGACGTGAGGCCGCGCAGGATCCAGCTGGGCCCGTAGCGCAACGCCGACGGGTCGACCGGACGGATCTTCGAGAACCGGCGGGCGAGCACCTGGAGCGCGATCGTGGCCTCCAGCCGAGCGAGCGGAGCGCCCACGCAGTAGTGCACGCCCTTGCCGAACGCGACGTGCTGCTGCACCTTGTCGCGGTCGGCGTCGAAGTCGGCGGCGTCGGCGCCGAACATCGCCTCGTCGCGGTTGGCCGAGCCGTACAGCACCCACAGCGTCGACCCCTGCGGAATCGGCACCCCACCGAGCTCGGTGTCGCGTGTGACGACGCGGAACAGCCCCTGGTTCGGGCTCGCCAGGCGGAGGCACTCCTCCACCACGCGGCCGGCCCGATCGGGATCGGCGGCGATGCGCTCCCACTCGTCGGGGTGATCGTCGAGCAGCACGATCGCGTCGGCGATCAGGCTCGCCGTCGTCTCGCTGCCGGCGACCTGCAGCTGCTGCACGATCGACAACAGTTCCGCCATCTCGAGCGGGCCGCCCTCGATGTCGTCGGCCGGGTCGAGCCGGGCCTCGAGCAGGGCCGTGAGCAGATCGTCCTTCGGGTGGTCCATGCGGTGTTCGAACTCGGCGGCGAAGTACTGCTGCAGCTCCACCACGCCCTCGGCGAAGCCGATCCACCCGTCCATGTCGAGCTGGCGGCCGATCGGCGCGACCGAGGCGTCGGCCCACCGCTTGAAGTCGGCGAACCGCTCCTCGGGCACGCCGAGCGCGAGCGCCACGGTGGACGTCGGGATCGGCACGCAGAAGGTGGGGATCAGGTCGATCGTGGTGCCCTCGGCCGTATCGAAGGCGTCGACGAGTCCCTCGCAGATGCGCAGCACGTCGGGCGCGAGGTCCTGCACGCGCTTGGGCGTGAACGCCTTCGACACGAGGCGACGGAACCGGGTGTGCACCGGCGGGTCGGCGGTGAGCATGGTCGCCGGGCGCGGCCAGCCCTTCGACATGATCTCGCGCACCTTGAGCATCACGTCCTCGGGTGGGATCGCCTGCGAGGACCCGAACTTCGAGGAGAACGTGTGCCAGTCGGTGAGGACCTGGGTGACGAGGTCGAAGCGGGAGACGGCGTACACGCGCTCGTCACCGCGGCCGACCCACTCCCCCGGCAGCACGTGGACCGGTGGCCCCTCGCGCAATGCCGCGTAGTGCGGGAACGGACACTGTTGGATCTCGTCGCGGCGCGGATCGAAGTCGCCACCGCGAGGGTTGTCGGTGTGCTCGGTGGCGGTCACGGGTGCGGCCTCGCGATCAGTCTTCGGCGATCCACTGCTCGAG
>JBILUM010000499.1:0-3032 GCA_044370995.1 Ilumatobacteraceae bacterium
GGCGAGCGCGCACTCCAGCATCCAGATCGAGTTGTGCTCGGGGGTGAGGCCGCGGCCGCCGTGCTCGACCGGCCAGTGGATGCCGGTGAAGCCGGCAGCGTCGATCTTGCGGTGCCATGCCACGCCCTGCTCGACCAGATCGGGTGGGCAGATCGCGCCGTAGTCGCGCGGCGCGCCCTCGCGGTTGGCGGCGAGCCAGGCGCGCGCCTCGAGCTGGAAGTCGTCGACGGAGATCATCGCCGCCGACGGTACCGTCCGGCCCCGACGAGCTGCGAAGCGGTCCTCCCGAGGCGACGGCCAGCGGTCAGACGAAGAATCGGTCAGGCGAAGAATCGGTCAGGCGAAGAAGGGGAGGAACATGGCGGTCTCCTCCGCCAGGTTGCTCGGGGTGCCGTAGCCGCTCTGGTCGGTGACGGTGTCCCAGTTGTCGCGCAGGTCCTCGGGCTTGAGGTCGGCCTTGAAGTAGCCCTTGGTCTCGCCGATGAACACCTGCGCCACGCGGCCGCCGCCGACCGAGAAGGTCTGGCCGCTGACGGGGCAGTCCTCGTGGGCCAGGTAGGTGACGATCGGCGACACCAGGCCCGGGTCGAGCTTGTCGCCGAGGGCGCCCATGATCGTCTCGGTCATGCGGGTGAGCGCGAGCGGGGCGATCGCGTTGGCCTTGATGTTGTACTTCGCGCCCTCGACGGCGAGCACGCGGGTGAAGCCGACGAGGCCCATCTTGGCGGCGCCGTAGTTGGTCTGGCCGAAGTTGCCGAAGATGCCGGCGGCCGACGAGGTGGAGATGATGCGGCCGTAGCCCTTCTCGCGCATGATCACCCAGGCCGGCTGGGTGACGTGGAACGCGCCCTTCAGGTGCACGTCGAACACCGGGTTCATCAGGTCGGGCTCCATGTTGTGGAACGCCTTGTCGCGCAGGATGCCCGCGTTGTTGATGACGATGTCGACCGTGCCGTAGGCGTCGACGGCGGTCTGGACGATCGCCTTGCCGCCCTCGGGGGTGGCGACCGAGTTGGTGTCGGCCACGGCGTCGCCGCCGAGGCTCTTGATCTCGTCGACCACGCGCTCGGCTGCGCCCTTGTCGCTGCCGCTGCCGTCGACCGCGCCACCGAGGTCGTTGATCACCACGAGCGCACCACGTGAGGCGAGCAGCAGCGCGTGCTGCCGGCCGAGGCCGCCACCGGCACCCGTGATGATCGCTACCTTGCCGTCGAAACCGAGATCAGTCATGGGTGAGCAAGCTACTCAGGGGCCGTTCCGGGTGTCGAACTCGCTGGGGTTGAGCGGGCCGCGTACGCTGCGACCATGGTCGACGAGACACCGGGAATGCAGCGGTACGAGCGGATCGCCCGCCTCACCGAGATGTCGGTGAAGGCCGCCGGGATCGCAGCGGTCGCGCTCTTCGTCATGGCGGTCATCACGTTCGTGTGGGGCGTCGCGAAGGTGTGGTCGTTCGTCGATCTGCTGCTCGACCGCGGTGCCGACAACTCGCTCGCGATCGTGAAGCTGCTCGACGTGATCGACATCTACCTGCTCGGCGCGGTCCTGCTGATCCTGGCCGTCGGGCTCGTCGAGTTGTTCGTCACGAGCGTCCGCCTGCCCGCATGGCTCGAGATCCACAGCCTGTCCGATCTGAAGGGCAAGCTCATCCTCGAGAAACTGGTGACCGCCGAGGAAGCCCTCGACGTGCTGTGGTACGCGCTCGCGGTGTCGATCGTGATCCTCGCCCTGCTCGCCGTGCGGTGGATGCACAAGAAGAGTTGATGTCGAACGCGTGGTGACCCGGTCGGGCGGTGGTCGCCCCGCCCACATCGCAGCAGGACGGCGTCAGTCGTTCTGGTGGAGGGCGTGGTTGAGCCCGTCCCACTTGGCCGAACGGGGCCGTGCACCGCGACGAGGGTGCCGGCCGTGACGTAGAGGCCCGTCTCGCAGAGAGACGAGTCGGACGCAGGAGACCGGCGGTGGTTGTGCACCGCCGATCTCCCGCACAGCTCTCAAGTCGCCAAGGGCGACTCTCGCCCGATCACCAGCGGAGGATTCCCAACACGACGAGCGGCAAGAACGCCAGGGAAACGATCACCGGTCGAGCACGGCGAAGGCGCTCAGGACCGATCCACTTCTGGATGCCAGCCGACGCACCGATCGCAAACGCCAAGACTGCGACGAACGGTGCGATGAGAAGCGGATTCATCGGCAGGTCCCTTCGGTGTACGCGGAAGCCCAGAATGTCGGAACCTTGATCTTCATGCACTTTCCGTCTCCGTAAGCATTGCCGGCCACGTAGTTCCATTGTGCGTAGAACGCCGCGGAAATCGCACAAGCTGCCATTGCTGTCTGCACTGCGAACGCAGCGCAGAGGCCAGCTGCAACCACTGCCCCGTACGACCAGGTCTTCATAGATCTCGTCTCTGCTCTCGTGTAGTACACCGTCCCGGTCACCCAACCCCAGGTGTAGTTCGGATCAGCGACGACGGGGTAGTTCGACGAGTGTTCGACGACCTGCACGATCGTGGTGCCCTCGATTCGGTATGAGGTCGGTACCGGAAGTCCGGCGGAGTCGAACGCCCACGGTGCCTCGAAGTGGCCTGCAGGTAGCCCGGCGCCGTCAGCAACATTGACGGCTCCATCAGGTTGCAGTTCGAGGTATCCACCCGCAGGAACGCCAATGTCGAAGCGATACTCCACCGGCGCATCCGACGTCTCTATGACGAGAAGTGCCCGCACACCTCCATCTGCGAGTGCCTGCGCCCCGATCGACACGTTGCCGTCGGTCTCGTACACGACGGTTCCGTCGTCGGCCACTGTTGCGGGCTCGAGGGGGCCGACGTCCGGGAGACCAATCGAGATGCTGCCACCCGTCGGTGTCTCGATGTCGATTGCGCTCGTGGCCACGGCGGGGATCTCTACTGTCACATTCTCGACGTCGGCAACCACCGCTTTGCCGGGTTCGGCGGAGAACTGGTCGGCGAGCAAGGCGTTGCTGACCTGGTCAAGGCGATCGCTCAGAGCCTCGGCGGCTGACTCTGGTTCCG
>JBILUM010000500.1:0-3029 GCA_044370995.1 Ilumatobacteraceae bacterium
CGATCAGGTCGACTCGGCGTTGCGCGACCGGTACTGATAGCTGCGAGTGGTGCGCCCGCCGGCGACGAGGTGGTGCTCGCCGGTGATCCACGACGCGGCGGGCGAGCACAGGAACAGCACCATCGCGGCGATGTCGTCGGGGTCGCCGGCCCGACCGAGCGGGATGGTGCGGACGAGCTCGTCGAGCTTGTCGGAGATGCCGAGCACCTCCTTGTACGCCTCGGTGATCACCGGACCGGGCGACACCGAGTTCACACGGATGTCGCGTTCGGCCAGCTCGAGCGCCAGAGTCTGGGTGAGGTTGATCAAGCCCGCCTTGGCCGCCGCGTACGGACCGGTCATGGGCGACCCACGCGTGCCGGCACCCGAGGTGATGTTGACGATGACGCCACCGTCGGGCATGCGCGACGCGGCCGCCTTGCAGCCCTGGAACGCAGAGGTGAGGTTGAGCTCGAGCTGTGACCGGAAGGTCGCGTCGGCCGTGTCGACGAGGGAGTGCACGTCCTTCTCGTCGGAGCCACCGACGTTGTTCACCCAGATGTCGAGGCGACCGAACTCGGCCATCGTCCGCTCGGCCACGGTCTCCGACAGGTCACGGATGTCGCCGTCGACGATCAACGCGCGCCGGCCCCGCTCGCGCACGCCGGCAGCGGTCTCGTCGAGATCGGACAATCGCCGGGCGTTGAGGACGACGTCGGCACCACCGTCGGCGAGGGCCCAGGCGATGGCCCTCCCGATCCCCTGACCCGAACCGGTCACCACCGCGACCTGCCCATCGATGCGGAAACGATCGAGGATGCTCATGACGCGGCACCCTACCCATCGACGGTCCGGTCCTGGCAGGTCGGGCACGCGGGGCTAGAAACGACGCATGGGTACACGGATCGTCTTCCCGCTGCGGCGGCTCCCCCACCTCACGCGTGAGGAGTTCCAGGCGTACTGGTTCGACGTGCACGCTCCCCTCGTCGCCTCCCACGCATCCACGCTCGGCATCGTGGCGTACCAGCAGGTGCACACCCGCCAGGAGATGCGACCGACCACGGTTGCCTGCTTCGACGGGGTGGCCGAGCTGTGGGTCGATCCGGCCCGGGCCTCGACCGACACCGCCGCCGTGGCGGCTGCGTCGAACGCGCTGCTCGAGGACGAGCGTGTGTTCATCGACCACGCCGCATCACCGGTCTGGATCGCCGAGGAGGACCTGCGGCTCGAGGGTCCGAAGGACGGGCTGCGGATGACCGCCGTGCTGCGACGCAACCCAGCGATCACCCGCGAGGCGTTCCGTCACCACTGGCGCGAGGGGCACGGACCGTGGGCGCTGCGCCATCCCGAGGTGTTCGGGTTCCGCCACTACGTGCAGCTCCACACCCCCGCCGACGCCGACGACAACCCGATCGCACGGGCCCGCAAGGCGCCACCCGCGTTCGACGGCGTGAGCGAGATCTACCGCGACCCGCCGACCGCGTCGCCCGAGGCGGTCGCCTCGCTGCGCCAGGAGTTCATCGACGACGAACAGAACTTCCTCGACATCGACGCCAGCCCCGTCTTCCTCGGCGAGGTGCGCGTCATCATCGGCGAACCCTGACCCCGCAGCGCGCACGAAAGGTCTGCCCAGACAGGAGTCATGTGCGCTGCCGGTCCGAACCGAGCGCCGGCCTCTCGGTCGGCGCAGATGCCGTCGTCAGCGTTGCTGGGCGGCAGCGTGGAGGACGACGGCGACCGCGGCGGTGACCTTGCGGCCCGTCGGCAGGTGGAGGAACTCGTTCGGGCCATGTGCGTTGCTGTGCGGACCAAGCACGCCGGTGACGAGGAACTGCGTGCCGGGGAAGCGCTGGCCGAGCATCGCCATGAACGGGATGGTGCCGCCCTCACCGAACTCGAGCGCTGGCGCGCCGAAGAACCGTTCGGACGCATCCTGCACCGCGCCGTCGAGCCATGGCGCCGTCGGCGGCGCTGCCCAGCCCCAGGCTCCACCGGCATCGCTGAACGTCACCTGGGCGCCGTGCGGCGGGTCGGTGGTGAGGGCCCGTTCGAGCGCCGTGAGCATCACGTCGGGGTCGACGTGGGGAGGCACGCGCAGCGACAGCCTGAGCGTCGTCTCCGGGCGCAGGACGTTGCCCGCCCGTGCGGTGGGCGGCAGCCCGTCCTGGCCGACCACGGTGAGCTGCGGTCGCCACGTGGTGGCGAGCAGCGCTTCGAGCGGGTCGTCGCCGGTGACCGGATCGACACCGGGGGTCAGCGGAGCCTCACCGACGCGCCCGGCCCCCACCCGTGCGGCCGCACGAGCGAGCGCCGCCACCGTCTCGGGCGGCACCTCCACCCACGCCTCCGGGAGGAGCACCCGTCCGTCCTCGCTGTCCTCGATCCGCTCGATCAGGCGGCGCAGGATCCGGAAGGCGTCGGGAACGAAGCCGCCGTACCCGCCCGAGTGCAGACCCTCTTCGACCACGCGAACCGTGAGGTTGCCCGCAGCCATGCCCCGCAGCGACGTCGTCAGCCACAGGTGCTCGTAGTCGGCGGCTCCGGAGTCGAGGCAGACGATCAGCTGCGGTGTGCCGATGACGTCGGCGAGCGCCTCGACGTATGCCGGCAGATCGGGGCTGCCCGACTCCTCGCTGCCCTCGACCAGGACCACGCAGCGCGGATGCGCACCGCCGGCTGCCTGCACGGCCTCGATCGCGCCGAGCGCGGCGAACGCCGAGTAGCCGTCGTCGGCGCCTCCCCGCCCGTACAGACGGTCGCCCTCGAGCACCGGCTTCCACGGGCCGAGGTCGTCGCGCCATCCCTCCATCTCCGGCTGCTTGTCGAGGTGGCCGTAGAGGAGCACGGGCGGCGCGTCCTCGGCGCCCGCGGTGGCGGGGATCTCGCACACGATCACCGGCGTCCGGCCCTCGAGCCGATGCACGGCGACGGTCATCCCCGGGATCGAGCGCTGCTTGCACCACGCCTCGATGAGGTCGGTCGCACGATCGAGATGACCATTGGCGGCCCAGTCGGCATCGAAGCCGGGGGACAGGGCCGGGATCGCGATG
>JBILUM010000501.1:0-3028 GCA_044370995.1 Ilumatobacteraceae bacterium
AAGGATGCGATCGCGTTGGCGGGGATGTTGGCGGCATGGTTCTCGACGGGGCGGAGCCATCCTGCGCAGTACGAGATCGACAGCGCCCGGCGCCGTCGGTCCGTGGAATTGGCGCCGCCCCCGTGGACGAGGTCGCCGCGGAACAGCAGGACGTCCCCGGCCCGCATCGTCGCTCGGGCGAGTTCGTCGGGGTCCGCCTGGCGTGAGGCGGGCCAGCGGTGACTTCCCGCGGCGACGTGTGTGGCTCCGTTGTCGATCGTGCAGTCGTCGAGGGCGATGATCGCGTTGACGATGACCGGGTGCTCGCCGAATGGGAGTGCGGGCCAGGAGTCGCTGTCGCGGTGAAGGTACTGCGCCGTCTCACCGGGTCCGATCTGGATGAGTTCGCCGGCGTTGAGCAGCGCACTCGTCGCGACCGGGTCGAGCGTTCGGGTTGCCCATTCGACCAGGAACGGATCCGCGATGAGTCCGGGCGCCCACGTGGGGAGTTTGTGGACGAGGCCGTGGAGTCGCAGAGTGCGGTGACCGAGAAACTCGTCGTACAGTTCCGAGCCACTGTCGGGCAGACCGGCTTGCGGGTGCGCGGCGAGCCACTCGTCGACTTCCCGGTTCACCCCTGCGAGCCGTTCGACGTCCAGCCAGCCCTCCACGATGACCGCGCCAGGTTCGCTGGTGGACTCGACGAGGTCGTCCAACGGGGTGTCTGGTCCAACGCGAGCCACCGGCGGGGTGTCAACACGCACTCGGTGGCGCGCCAGGTCTGGGTCGTCGGTGGTGGGTTGGTCGATGGGGATCGGGTTGGCGTCGGTGATCAGCCACCACGTGCCACCCTCTGGGCCGGTGGTCTCTGGGCCGTAGGTGTGTCCCGCGCGGGTCCAGCGGACGTCGCCGGACCGGTACACGCCTTCGCCGTCGATGTGGTGCTCTCCTTGGATGTAGAGGTAGCAGACGTCGCCGTGGTGGCTGTGTCGGGGTCGGGTGGCGTGGGGTGGGTCGCTGACCTTGATCACGTACGGCACGCCGGCCTGGCCGAAAGCGTCCGGATGGACCCAGAGCTGCCCGTTGGTGTCGGGATCGGCGATCGGGTTGATCTCGTCGGCGCGGATGTGGAGATGGTTGAGCATGATCGTGTTCCTTGTCTGTTCAGCCGACGATGGTCGGCCAGTCGGCCAGGCGTGCGCGGTTCGTCGTGGCTTTGCGGGCCAGCTGGCGGGAGGTGGCGAGCTGCTGGCGCCACCCCTGAGGAGTGGCATGCAACGATCCCCGCCGACGCTCGACGGTGAACGTCCCGGAGGTCACGTGTCCGTGCAGTGTGAGCTGGCGCAGATCGTTCATGGCGGTGTCCTCCTCGTGGATCAGCAGCACAGCGAGCCCATCGGGGATCGATGTGTCCAGCTCGATCTCAGGGGCGTTGAGGTCCTTCGGCCTCGGGGTCGGAAACGCGTGAAGTACGCCTTCTCGGTCGAGGACCGTGATCGTCGCGAGGTCACTTCCCGGTCGCTCGACGACACGGTCAGGTGTGATCGACATCACCACCCTGCCCACATACCAGGCGAAGAGTCGACGATGCCACGGAATGCCGAGGATGGCGCGTGCTGGCGGAAACTTGGCGAGTTCCTGCTGGCGGAGATGGCGGTCGAACCAAGCAGGCGTCATATCGACGCCAACGGCCGCCCTGCCACTCAGGTGGACTCCTCCGGCCAACAGCGCCACTCTCGGATCCCGTCGCACTGCGGCTGCCTTGTCGATCAACGCCAAGGTCGACGTCACAACCGGGACGCTGTGGACGACGTATGGCGTCACTGCGCACGCGTTCGGGTGTCCCGACCGCATGACGTAGCCGAACACCCCGACCTGGGCGCTGTCCAGCGCTTGCACAACCGACTCTGTAGTCATAATGCATATCGTATGTTGCGTATCATCTGTTGCGCAACAGTCGGGATTGGGTAGTCGAGGACCGACTACGCTCTCCGGCGCATGCCGAAACAGGTGGACCACGAGCAACGCCGACTGGAGATCGTGGCGGCCACTTGGCTGGCCCTGGAGGACGTCGGGCTGGACGGCACCACCATGCGGGAGATCGCGGTACGCGCCGGGTGCACCACTGGTCGTCTCAACCACTACTTCGAGAGCCGCGACGCGATCATCGTGGCGGCGCTCCGCCAGGTCCACTCAGCCGCTGCCCATCGCATGCTGAGAGCGCTCGACGGACGCACCGGGATTGACGCGCTTCGCGCGGTCCTGCTCGAGTCTCTGCCCCTCGACGCGCAACGCCGAAGAGAATGGAAGGTGTGGCTCGCCTTCTGGTCTCGAGCCTCCACCGACGACGCACTCAAAGCCGAGAACTCGCGCCGCTACAGCGAATGGCGCGACCTCATCAACACTCTGCTGAAGTCGGTGAACGATTGGAACAAGCTGGAGCGCGAACACACCACCGACGCCCTACTCGCCGTCATCGACGGACTCGGGCTTCAAGCGACACTCGACCCGACAACGATGACCGCACGACGGCTCGAACAAGCCATCGATCATGCCCTTCATGAGATGATCCCACGAGCTCGTCTTCACCCGACAGCCGAGACTCTCAGAGTCGCCAAACACCGGCCCGCCCGGGCGCCGCGATGAGACCGTCCCGCCGTCTCGCCACCGAACTCCTCCGCCACGCCGTCGATGTTGACGTCCGTGAGCCTGATCGGATCGCCGTCCTTCACGGCGGTTCCGTAGGGAAGCTCCCGCTGGAACAACGCTCCGGAGTCCCGCTCGCCGAAGAGGTTGGCCGTGTTCCGAACCTTCTCGCCGTACATCTCCCTGCGGATGGCCAGCGAGTCGGCTCGCGTCATGGACTGCCCATGAGTCTCCAAGAACTCGAGATGCCGGTGGGCCACCTCACCGAGCTTGGCGACCCGTTCTGCAGTCTTTGCGTCCATGTAGGGCACGGCCGGACCCACACCCGACAACCGCTCGAGAAGCTGCCGGACCTGTCGCAGCGCCGCCTCCGCCTGGAGAACCGCCGCTAGCAGGAACCCGG
>JBILUM010000502.1:0-3024 GCA_044370995.1 Ilumatobacteraceae bacterium
GCGACCGTAGCCCGATCCCGCTCAGCCGCGCAGCCGATCGAGCCAGGCGCCCAACAACTCGAACATGCGCGCTCGCGGCACCGGTGCGGCCAGCGCGAGGTCGTGCATCCCATCGGGGATCGCACGGACCTCGACGCGGTTGCCGAGCCGGGCTGCGAGGCGCACCATGTCGGCGACATCGAGCACGATGTCGGTGCGCTGGGCCTCCTCGGTCCACACCGTCGGTCGCGAGCTGCCTTCGGCGTGCAACAACAGCACGGGCACGGCGATCGACAGCCCGTGGGCGACCTCGGCCTGGGCGCGATGGATCGCTCGCAACCATCCGGCCCGCGCCGGGAACCCCTCGATCGGCTTCCATCGGAGGTCGAAGCTCCACTCGCCGTGATGGTCGACATGGATGCTCTCGCCGTAGACGGTCGACAACCCGGGCAACCTTCGGTCGGGGAAGAACCGGCCGATCCCGGCGAGCACGGGTTCGAGGACGCGTTCCTGCCATGCGGGCAGGTTCATGTCGAGGAACGGGCTGTTCAGGAACACACCGTCGAGGTGTTCGCGGCCGACGCCTCGATGCGCGTACAACACGGCGACGAGACCACCGGTCGAGTGCCCGTCGAGGACCAGCCACTCGATCCCCTCGTCGACGACGAGGAGCGACACTGCGGCAGCGACGTCGTCGAGGTACTCGTCGATGTCGTCGGTGGTGTTCGGTGATTGATGGTCACGCCACGAGCGACCGTGACGACGGAGGTCGACGGCGTAGAAGCGGATGCCGCGCGCCTCGAAGAAGGCGGCGAGGTGTGTCTGGAAGAAGTAGTCGCCGAACCCGTGCACGTACAGCACGGCGGCTGTACTGCCCGCCGCGGCGGCCGACGACCCGACGGTGCGCACGACGACGACGTCGACGGCGCCGTCACGAGCGGCGGGCATGGTGAGGGTGGTCTGCTCGAAGCCGTCGAGTACATCGGGCGACCAGGTTCGGAGAGCGGTCATGGCGAGCAGTCTGCCCGCGGTGTCAGGCCGCCGCGAGGACGGCGTCACCGAAGTTCGCCGAGAAGCGGACGCACCAGATGACGACGGTGTCGTACCTCGACAGGTCGGTACCCGCCGGGACCTCGTAGTTCTGATCGCCGACGTTGCCCTTCAGGTTGCCGAGGTCGACGAAGTCGCTCACGTCTCCCGTACTGCTGTCGACGAGGTACACGTTGAGATCGGGTCCGTTGTCGGTGGCGAACTCCTCGAACCGGAGGAAGCGTTGCCCGCTGCCGTCGCCGAGCACGAGTGCCCGACCGGACGTGTCGTGCTCGCGGGACACGAACGAGCCCGCCACCTCGGTGACGACGACCGGCTCGCTCGCGCTGGGCGTCGTCGGCGCCGGCACGACGGGCGCCGTCACGCTCGTCGGCGCGGGCGCATCGGTCGCGACGGGTGCATCGGCGGCAGCGGGCGCCGGCACCGTGGCGGCCGGGGTGTCGAACGTGGGCAGCGCTTCGTCGACCTCGTCGTCGACGAACAGGAGGTGGGCCCCGAACACCCCGAAGACGACCCAGGCGAGCAGTGCGAGCACGCCGATGCCGAGAGGGATGCTGACCTTGGTGTTGCGGAGGAACTGGCGCATGCTCCCACGCAACCGCACCGGCGTCGCATGTGCATCCGCACGGCCGCAGTGTTTCGCGAATCGTTCGAACTCGGTTCTCGTCCTGTCGGATTCTCGTCCGGGTGTCCGTCAGGCCTCGCCGGCGCGGGCCTCGCGCCAGCGGGCCACGTACTCCTCGACGTCTTGGGGCATGAGGCTCGTGGGCGGGCCGCTGGGGCTGCCATAGCGGTTGAGCCTGCGGATCCGCTCGTTCAACTCCTCGACCGCCTCGCGCACCGCCCGCTCGGACACGAAGGTGTGCAGGTGGTCGCGGAGCTGATCGCGGTCGCGGCGTACGGCCAGGCTCGGCGGGATGGTGGCGATCTCCTCGCGACGGAGCTTGTCCTTCACCCACCAGAGCTCGTCGTGCGGCCCGTCGAGACCGGCGATCGGCTGCCCCTTGCCCGGCAGCCGGTCGAACTCACCGCGGCGCATCGCCTCCTGGATCGACTGCTCGACCGCGTCCTCCCAACGAGGGCCGAGCGGCCGTCGACCGGGGGTCGGACCGGGCGCGGGGCGTGGCGGAGGCGTCGTCACGGGGCAAGCCTAGGGCCGCGCTGTCGGGGCCGATCGGCGGGTCGGGGCAGCACCCGTCGACACCGCTCGACCGGGCCTTCTAGGCTCTGCCCATGCCAGGACCTGCCGTCGAGACCCTCCGCCGCTTCGGTGCCGTGGAGGACGACCAGAAGTACACCCGCCTCGTCGAACTCTTCGCGGAGGACGCCGTCTACTACGACCCGTTCTTCGGTCCCCAGCGGGGCCGCGAGGCCATCCGCACGTTCATGGGCCACATGGAGGAGATGGTGCCGGGGTCCGGCGCCACGTTCCGCGACTGGCACGTGGAAGCCGACCGTGTGGTGGGCTGGGCGACGTGGGTGATGGAGGTGCGCACGCCCGACGGTCCGTTCGACGTGCCCGGCCAGAGCCTCTACCGGCTGAACGACGACGGGCTCGTCACGTTCGTGACCGACTACCTCGACCCCGTCGCGTACCGCACGCTGCGCGGCGACGCGAAGCGGCCCGACCTCGCCACCGCCACCGGGCTGTCCGCGAGCGCGACCAACGCGGCCGGACCGGCGCTCGACGTGGTCCGGCGCTTCTGGCAGATCCAGGACCAGGGTCGCTACAGCGAGCTCGGCGAGTTGTTCACCGACGACGCAGTGTTCACCGACGTCATCTACGGCCGGATGGAGGGTCACGACGCCGTCGTCGGCTACCTCCAGAAGATGCAGGCCGAGATGCCGGCCCGTGGCATCCGCTTCGAACTCGCGGACGCTGCCGGTGACGAGACCGTCGCCTGGAGCCAATGGTGGTGCCATCTGCCCGGCGGCACCGTGCCGGGCTGGACGCTGCACACCCTGCGCGGCGACCGCTTCACCCTCGACGCCGAC
>JBILUM010000503.1:0-3014 GCA_044370995.1 Ilumatobacteraceae bacterium
CATCGGCACGCACCGCTATGCCATCCCACAGACCTCGCTCGTCGAACTCGTCCGCCTCACCGGCGACGACTGCGAGAACTCGATCGAGGACATGCACGGCGTCGACGTCCATCGGCTCCGCGGTCGGCTCCTACCGGTGATCGACGCAGCGGCCACGCTCGGTGTGTCGCACCCGCCGCTGCGGCCGGGACGTCGACGGCTCCAGATCGCCGTGCTCCGAGCCGACGGCCGCGAGTTCGGCCTCGTGGTCGACGACGTGCACGGCACCGAGGAGATCGTCGTCAAGCCGCTGGGTCCGCACTACGCCGGCATCGGCTGCTTCGCCGGCGCCACCCTCCTCGGTGACGGGGTGGTCTCGCTGATCGTCGACGTCGCCGGCATCGCCGTTCGTGCCGGCGTGGGCGCAGCCACGCTCGAGGACAGCAGGGTCGACCTCGACCAGGCGGTGTTCGCAGGCGACGACCTCGTCCAGTACGTGATCGTCTCGATGGCCGACGGCTCGAGGTATGCCGTGCCGCTCGACCAGGTGGCCCGACTCGAGAGGTTCACCCGCGACCGCGTGGAGGAGGTGGCCGGCAACCGCGTGGTGCAGTACCGCGACGGGCTGCTCCCGCTCACCACCATCGGGGGTATCGGCGTGTGGCACGACAACCACGAACGCCCGGTCGTCACCGCGGTGCTCAACACCTCGCTGGGCGAGATCGGACTCGTCGTCGACCGTGTGCTCGACGTCGCGACCGGCTCGGCCGAGGCCGGCGGCACCATCACCGTCACCGGCGGACGCGCTCACGAGATCGTCGACGTCGAACAACTCATCCACTCGTGCAGACATCTGCTGGCGGAGGCCCACTCATGACCGACATCACCTTCAAGCGCAGGATCGGCACCGTCGGTGAAGCAATCGTCGCACCGAGCCGCAACCTCCTCGGCGGCATGCGCCTGACCGCGAAGTTCGCGGTCATCGGCTTCGTGCTCATCGCCCCACTGCTGTTCGTCGTACAGCGATACGCAGCGTCACAGAACGCGAGCGCCGACTTCAGCAGGCTCGAGCAGACCGGCATGGAGTACGTCACACCGGCGTTCGCGCTCGAGGTCGCACTCGTCGACGCCCGCTCGGCCGCAGTGCAGGGCCTCGAGGTCGATGCCGCCGATGTCCGTACGGCCATGGCCGCCGTCGACAGCGTCGACGCTCGCATCGGTGACACCGTCGCCACCTCGCAGACCTGGGGCAACCTCAGCGCCGAGATCGATGCGCTGCTGCAAGCTCCCCCGGCAGACCCGGACGAGGCCTTCACGGCATGGTCATCGGTGGTGAACCAGTCGGCAGGGCTCGTGTCGACGGCAGCCGATGGCTCGAACCTGACGCTCGATCCCGATCTCGACTCGTTCTACCTGATGGACACGTCCACCACGAAGACCCCGGCACTCATCGCCGCCGTCGGCGTGATGATCGACCTGCAGTCCCTGGACGCCGAGACCCACGCCGATGACGCGACGGTTGCCGAGGTCCGCATCGACGACGCGGTCAGCGCGATCACCGCCGGCTTCGCGAAGACGATCGGAGCGACGGCGGATGCCTCCGTCGCCTCCGAGATCGAGGCCGCATCCGCGTCGCTCTCGGCCGCCTACGACACCCGCGAGGACGTCGACGGCTACAGCCGCCTGCGCGACGCCACGGTCGCGACGGCCGAGATCTCGTCCCGCAACCTGGGCGTGCTGCTCCAGACCCGCATCGACGGCATCGTCGGCAAGCGCGACCTCACCCTGTGGGTGAGTGGCGCCGCCATCTTGCTCGCCCTGTGGCTGTTCGCCGGCTTCTACCAGTCGATCACCCGTGGCATCCGTTCGATCCTCACCGCTCTCCGGGCCGCGGCGACCGGCGACCTCACCGCCCGCGCCGACGTGACGACCAAGGAGGAGATCGGCAACATGAGCGCCGCGCTCGACAAGGCGCTCGAAGGGGTC
This sequence comes from Ilumatobacteraceae bacterium, assembly GCA_044370995.1. Lineage (GTDB taxonomy): Bacteria > Actinomycetota > Acidimicrobiia > Acidimicrobiales > Ilumatobacteraceae > VFMC01. Next base: position 1,966 of record JBILUM010000503.1, read on the forward strand.
GCAACTGCGCTCAGCGCGGTGAGCAGCCGCACCGACCAGGTGGTGGGCAACGCGTCGGCGCTCACCGACGTGGGCGGCAGCCTGCAGACCGACTCGGCCCGGGCCGTGTTCCACGCTGACACCGTCGCCAACCTCGCCCGCGATCTCCAGCGCGACACCGAGCGCACCCTCAGCGAGGTCACCTCGGTGAAGGACGTGCTCGGCGAGGTCACCTTCGCCGCCGAGCATCTCGATGCCGACATGCAGGCCGTCTCGGCCGCCTCCGCCGAGCTCACCGCCGCCGTGCGTGAGGTGGCCAAGGTGGCTGACGAGACCAAGCGCCGGGCCACCGACGCCGTCACCCAGGTCGGCGTCGCCAAGCACGTGGTGATGAGCCTCACCGCCGCGGCGGACGAGATCGGCGGCATCGTCGAACTGATCGAGGACATCGCCGAGCAGACCAACCTGCTCGCCCTCAACGCCACTGTCGAGGCCGCCCGTGCCGGGGAGGCGGGCCGCAGCTTCGCCGTGGTCGCGGCCGAGGTCAAGAACCTCGCCACCGCCACCACCGCCGCCACCGAACGAATCCGCGACTCCATTTCCGCCGTGCAGCACGGCAGCGCCGACGCCGCCCGCGCGATCAGCGAGGTGGTCACCGTCATCGACGGCATCAGCGAGGGTCAGCTCACCGTCGCAGCAGCGGTCGAGGAGGAGATGGCGATGGCCGACGAGATCGGTCGCAGCGTCGCCCACGGTGCCGCAGGCATCCGTGACATCACGGCATCGGTCGGCTCGATCAACACCAGCCTCGACAGCGTGAAGGCCGCCACCGAGAACGTGTCCTCGACGGCACAGCGTGCGGCATCGGCCGGCGCCGAGATGGCGTCGACGGCCCGGAGCAACGTGGCCGCAGCAACCCAGACCGGCGCTTCTGCCCAGGAGCTCAACGGCACCGCCGCTGCGCTGCAGTCGGCTGTCGCCCGCTTCGTGCTCACCCCGAACAAGGCCACCGCAGGCGCACGCAACGCCGGCACGTCCAGCACGAACGAGAACGCCAGGAACGGCAAGAG
>JBILUM010000504.1:0-3011 GCA_044370995.1 Ilumatobacteraceae bacterium
CTCGGCGTCGCGATGCAACTCATCATCCCCGTCCTCGTGAGGCTGCCGACACGCGACACGCTCGTGCCGGTCATGGTGATCTGTGGGGCAGCACTCATGATGGACGGCATCGCGATCGCATTCACCGAGATCTACAGCAGCGAGACCGCCGTCAACGTCGTGGTCGGCGGTTGGCTGCTGTGGACGTTCGGCACCCAGATCATCATCTCGATCGTCATGATCGGCCGACAGTCCCGCTAGGCGACTCACGTCGCGTCTCCAGGAGTTTGATTCCGCGGAGATTCAGGTGAAGGAGTCCGGTCCGTGCGGTCCCCCACACCTCCGTAGATGCGCGGAAGCTGACCGGCTGTCGCGATCGAGAGCCGCCTCCTCGCGGGCGGTCGACGGTGCGCCACCGGGGATCCGCCGGAGATGACTGATCCCGAGGTATGCGGCATATGCCAGGCGCGCACGCACTGCTGCTCGCTCACGCGACAACCCGAGGTCGCGATAGGCCCGGTTCAAGAACTCGAGCCGCTCGGCCGTGACCCGGACGACCATCGGGCCGACGACGGGGTCATCGGCTTGGCCGACCAGCAGGGCGTCGATGGGTCCGTTCACGATGTCGCCGAACGACTCGGCGAAGAGCGCTCGCAGACGCTGCTCGGGATCGTCGATACGGTCGAGCCGTTCGATGACCTCGACGGTCGCGAGTCGGTGCCACATCTCGAGTGCACCCTCGATGAGGTCGCGGCGGTCGACGAAGTGCCAGTAGAAGCTGCCCTTGGTGATGCCCAGGCGGCTGGCCAGCGACTCGACCTTCAGCCCACCGACGCCCTCGACTGCGATCACCTCCAGCGCTGCCCTCGTCCACTCGTCCTTGCCGACCTTGGTGTTCGCGTGTCTCGTCGCGCTTGCATCCACAACTCCGTACGGTAGCGTACGGATCATGTCCATACGTTCAAGTACGGAAATCATTCGATCCGGAGCGGGATCGACGGCCGTGGTGGCGCTCGCCGGCGCCTCAGCACTCCACGGTCTCTGGGCGACCGGCTCGGCCTGGCCGACGTCCAGCCCGGACGAGCTCGCCGACCTGGTGGTGGGGCGGCGTCCGATGCCGGGTCCGGCAGCGTGCGCGACGGTCGCCGCCGCGCTCGCGATCGCAGCGGCCGTCTCCGCATCGCTGCTGGTGCGCGGCGTGGGTGGCATCGGCGCCGATCTCGCCGGCGTGGGCGACGCCGCCCCGGCCTTCCGGCGGTGGAACCGCCGCCTCTACAACCCGCTGTGCGTCACGTTGGCGATCCTCGTCGCCGTCGGCCGCCGGAGCCGATCATGACGAAGAACGTCGGTGTCGTCCGGCAGATGCAGCGCTGGTGGCCGCGACGCGTCGATGGGCTGCCGCCCGGCCAACGTGCACTCGACGAGTTCCCGAGGTTCGCCGACGACCCGCGTCGTCCGCCTCCGTCCACCGACCAGTCGATTCTCAGCATCACGTCGGCCGACGGCGGCGAGATTCGGATCCACCTCGACGAGCTGCGTTCCAGCGCGCTCGGCGAGTCGAGGGTGTCCGACTTCCATTGCGTCACCACGTGGACCGCACGGGGCCAGACGTGGACCGGTGTCCCACTCGCCGCGTGGTGGATGGCGAGCATCGGCCCGCTCCCCAGCGAACCCTTCGCTGTCATCGGTGCCGCGGATGGCTACCGAGCCGTGTTCCGGACCGACGACCTGTTCGCCGACGACGTGATGCTCGCCTGGGGCCTGAACGGCGACGCCCTCGACCAGCGACACGGCGTCCCGCTCCGGCTCATCAGCCCCTCCCAGTACGGCTACAAGAACGTGAAGCACGTCGAGTCGATCGCCGTGCACAGCGAGCGACCCGCCAGCCTGCTCGGACCGAAGGAACACCTCCGGGCACGCGTCGCACTCGAGGAACGTCACAGCCGCATTCCCGGACGCCTGCTCCGCTGGCCCTACCGCCTCGTCGTGCCGATCACCGCAGTCGTCGCCGAACGAACGCTCCGACAGGAGTCGGGTGACGCCATCGCCGATCCAGGCGCGAGGTGAAGCGTCCCACCAGAGGCACGGGCATTGTGCCGACCAGGCAGTCGACGCGGACCCGGATCCACCGCGTGCGCCACACATCGAACTCGCTCCCGCTCGCTCACACTCAGCAGCCCGAAGGCCGCCGACATCAGGAGACGGGGCGAGCCTTGGCCCACGAGCGGATCAGTTTCGAAGCCCATGCGTAGTGGCTCGAAGTGGCCGACACCAGGTACGCGCCGACCGACGTCGACCGGGTCCACGCGAAGCGCTGCTTGGTGAACAGGTCGTCGTCGGAGTATCGCTCGATCACGGTCCGTAGCTCGCTGTGCGTCGCCCGTAGACGGGCGACCACGTCGTCCCATGCGTCGTTCATGGTCCGTTGGTGGATCGCCTCGTTCAACGCAGGCGTCTCGGCGAACGTGTAGCCCTCGGCTGGAATCGATGGGTGCTCACCGGCGGATCCGGCCTGCTCCCAGTTCAGGGTCATCTCCTGCCAGGCGTGGAGATGAGCGAGGAGATCCTTGACCGACCAGGCCTCGCACGCTCCGGCGCGTTCGCGGTCTCCGACCGGAACCGCGTCGACTGCTGCCCACAGCCGGTCGAACTCCCTGTCTGCCGCAGCAGCGAGTTCGGCCTTGGTCGTCGGACGTCCCATGTCGCGCATGCTCCTCCAGCGCAGAGTCGACGCCCAGAGTCCGAGGTCCCCGCCAGCCCCCACCGGCACCGGTGCTGTACCGACATCCCTCGCGGCGTCGATGCCGCACATCGGCGGTGTGGTCCGCACGATGCAGAACTGGATCGGCGGGAGCAGCTACAACCCACAGCCGATGTCGTCGACCTGTTCACCGGCCTCGAACGTGCCCTGGCAGGCGCCGTTGACCGATGCGTCAGAAGCAGCGTGTCGCGCACGTGAGCCGGATACACGTCAGTCACTCCCGGGGCTGACGAGTCCCGTCTCGTAGCCGATGACGACGAGTTGGACGCGG
>JBILUM010000505.1:0-3003 GCA_044370995.1 Ilumatobacteraceae bacterium
TGCTGCGCCGAGGTTCACGGTGGCCGAGAAGTTGAAGACGTCGTCGTACGGCACGCAGCGGACCGCGCCGCCGGGGCCGCCGCCGAGCTCGACGAGCACGCGCTCCACGTCGGCAGGCATCTCGCGCCCCGACACCACGATCACCTCGAGCGCCACGTCGGGCCCCACCGTCGCGAGCACGGAACGGACGGCCTCGACGACGAAGATCCGTTCGACGTCGTGGACCGTGCCGGCGGCGCCGATGCTCGGCACGACGACGCTCACCATGCCGGGCACGCCTGCCGCAGCGGGTCGTGCGGCAGCCATCAGCGACGCAGCGCGCGGCCGGCGACCGAGCGCGCCTTGCGGTACACGCGCCGGCTCAGCGGCACCCGCTGCAGCGCGACCACCTGATGTTGGAGCGCGCTGCGTTCGAGTTCGAGCTGGGTGACCCGGTTGCCGAGCTGCTCGACGCGGGCGCGCAGGTCGCGCACCTCGGCATCGCGCTCGGTGAGCCGGTGTCGCACCTGGGTGAGCTCGGCGTCGAGCCCGACCGCTGCGTCGCGTTCGGCCCATCGGGCAAGTCGCGCCGCCACCTCGTCGACCGTGTCGTTCACCTGGTCGGCCTCGGGCGTTGCGCTCACGACAACGCCCGCACCTGGGCCTGCGTCGCCTCCACCCGGGCGGTGAGATCGTCGGTGGCCGCTGCGACGGCGGCACGCACGCGGTCGAACTCGTCGAGCTGGCGCGCCCCGATGTCGTGCTGCGCCCGTTGGAGATCGTGGATCGCCGACTCGAGCCCGGCCACCTTGTGCTGCAGTTCCCGGAGATCGTTCGACAGGGCGTCGAGCGCGCCGACGGTCTGCGCTCGTCCTCGCACGATCCAGCCGAGTCCGGCGCGGAGTCCCGCCTTCGAGTTCGTGTCGGAGGTCATGGTGATCAGCTTGCCATCTCGATGCCGAGCAGTCCTGCGATCGAACATCCGGTGTCGGCGAGCGTCGGCTGGCGCTCCATGCGGGCTCGGCCCGCCGAGGCCAACGCCGCGCAGCGGGTGGGATCGGACGCCAACGATCGCATCGCCGCAGCAGCCTGATCGAGATCCGGATCCGCCCACCTGGCCTCGGGCGGGTAGACACCCTCGCCCCGCTCGACGGGCACCAGCGACGCGTCGATCAGGATCGAGCAGTCGTCGTCCATGAAGTCGAGGTTGCCCGAGTAGCGGGTGGCGATCACCGGGGTGCCCAGCCACATCGCCTCGGCGAGGTGCAGACCGAGGCCCTCGCTGCGGTGCAGGGCGACCAGCGCGTCGGCGGCGGCGATGAACGCCATGTGATCGGCCCGGTCGAGGTGCTCGTCCCAGAGCACGATGTCCGGGCGACCGGCCGCCGAGGCGACCACGTGTTGGTGCTGCGGCCACCGCTTCGCTGCGTTCATCGACTTCACGACGAGCACGGGGCCCTCGTCGGGCTGGAAGGCCCGGCGGAACGCCTCGATCACGCCGACGGGGTTCTTGCGTTCGGTGACGCTGAAGTGGTCGAAGACGACCGCGAAGACGAAGCGATCGCCCAACGGTGCCAACACGGGGAACGACGCGCGATCGCGATCGGACGCGACGGGCGCGGCGACGGGGATCGGCACATGGCGAACGGGCGTGTCGACGGCGGAACGGAAGGCGTCGGCGACGAACGTCGACCCGACCCAGATCTCGTCGACGAGCGACGCCGCGTGGCGCATTGGTGCCGGGACGTGCTCGAGCTCCCAGAACCAGTACCCGACGAGATGGGTGCCGGCCGCGAACAGTTCGGGATGATCCATGGCGAGCGCGGGGAACTGGTCGGCGTTCACGACGGCGATCGAACGCCGATGCGTGATCACCCCGGCCACCCGCTCCGAGCCGTCGAGACGAGGGCTGGCCGTCCGTTCGACGGCGAGTGGGGCCACGGCGACCCCGGTGTCGTCCAACGCCCGGCCGACGCGCCTTGCGACGTCACCGAGGCTCGACTCGCGGGTGAGGTATCCGACGAGGTTGACACCTTCCGATGCCAGCGAGGGAGCGGTGGACCATCGATCGTCCGGCTCCGGCGGCACGCCCAACGCTACGCCGACGTGGTCGTCGACGAACGCGCGCCGGCACCAGGTCCGGAACCGATCGGCGTCACCACCCCGCGGCGACGGGAACGCCGCGGCGAGGTCGCGGCGACTGCCGTGCAACGCGGTCCAGTACCTCGGCTCCAGCCAGGCCCGGAAGGCAGCGGGCGACGACCACGCCGGCGGGCACCGCGGGTCGTCGGCGACCAACTCGCGGATCACGTCGTCGACGACGAGCCCGCCGGGGAGGGTGATCGGCGCGATCTCGCCGCCGAGCTGTGGCGCAGCGCTCCGCAGCACCGCGACGCGTGCGGGGTCGCCCGCCACGTCGACCCTCGCCCGCGCAGCGTTCCCCGGGTCGAGCGTCCACGGCTGCGCCGCGTCGAAGCCCGGGAGATCGACCAGCGCGGGTCGAGCCACCTCCCATCGCCATGCCCCGACGCCGATGGCCGGGTCGGTGCACGCAACGACCTCGAACGCCGCCGCAGCACGGTCGAGCACCCGGCCGAGCGAGCCCTCGACCGGGCCCTCCGTGATGCGGTGTTCGAGCCAGTCGAGCAGCGCGCCCGATCGGTCGGACAGGGCGATCACGTCCGGCGACCACGTCCCGGTCGCGACGAGGTCGTCCTCCCCCGGGCCCAGCCCGTCGGCGCTCAGCGCACCGTGCACCCGCGGCACGAGCACCGCGACCGGAGGGTCGACAGCGGGGGCTTCGTCGCCACCGGCCGTCAGCATCGGCGCGAGCAGCGCGTCGAGCGGGCCCAGGACGGCCACCGATCCGACCACGAGCACCACCACCGTCCCCGCGCCCGCTTCGAACGCCGAGCGTGCCGCCGTGATCGATCGCAGCCACAGCGAGTCGAGCGGAGCGCGGGAAGCGAGCTGTCGCTGACGGAGTTCGGTGCCGTCGTCCTCGGTGTCGAACCAGGCCTGTGC
>JBILUM010000506.1:0-3001 GCA_044370995.1 Ilumatobacteraceae bacterium
CCGCAAGCTGCTTCTCGCGCCACGGCTGGTTGAAGAACGTGATGCTCAATCGACCGCTGCCGTCACCCACGACCGCGTTGACCATGGTCTTGCGGTTCTTCGTGACGCGCTTGGTGACGCTGCGCACGGTGACGAGGACGAGCGCTTCCTTGCCCACCTCGAGGTCGCTCACGCGCGCCTCGTTCGTTCGGTCGACCCAGCGGCGGGGGTAGAACGTGACGAGGTCGAGCACGGTGGAGATGCCCACCTCCCGGAGCGCCGCGAGCTTGCGCTCGCCGACGCCACGGATGCGCTCGACGCCGATCGCGTCGAGGTCGCGCAGCGACAACGGCCGCGGCGGCGGCGACTCGTTGCTCATCGCCGAGTCACCAGACCCGCGCTGACTCGACGTCGCGGCGGGCGCTCATTCCACGCCGAAGAGGAAGGGGTACAGGGGCTGGCCTCCGTGGTGGATCTCGACCTGCACCTGCGGCAGCTGGCCGCGCAACCACGCGGCGATCGATTCGGTGGTGGAGGCGATCGCATCGGCACCCGTGACGATCGTGACGATCTCGCGGCCGGGGCCGACCAGCTGACCGAGCAGCTCGATCGCCACCTCGGTGACCGTGGGACCGACCGCCACGATGCCGTCGCCGCGCACCAGGCCGATCCAGTCGCCCTCGGCGATCGGGCCGGCGGGGCTCGACGTGGCGCGAACCGCCTGCGTGACCTCACCGGTGGCGACCGATGCCGCCGCCTCGGTCATCTCCTCCGCATTGGCCTCGACATCGGCCTCGGGGTCGTACAGCACGAGCGCCGCGAGCGCCTCGGGCATCGATCGGGTGGGCACCACGAGGATGCGCTTCGAGCTCAGCGCGTCGAGCTGCTCGGCCACCGGGATGATGTTCTTGTTGTTGGGCAGGACCACCACCTGCTCGGCGTTGACCGCCTCGACGGCGGCCAGGAGTTCGGCCGTCGACGGGTTGAGCGTCTGCCCGCCGGTGACCACACCCTGCACACCGAGGTTGCCGAACAGCTCGACCAGGCCGTCGCCGCTCGCCACGGCCACCACAGCGCACGTGACCGGCGGGAGCGACGTGGCGTGTCCGGTGAACGGCGGGTGGCCACCGTGGAGGGCGGCCTCCCGGTGTGCGTGCTCCTCGGCCATCTCCTCGAAGAGATCGCTGACCCTGATCTGGCGCGGGCGCCCGTCGAGGTCGAGCGCCACCTCGATCGCGGCACCGATGTCGTTGGTGTGCACGTGGCAGTTCCACAGACCGTCGCCACCCACCACCACGATCGAGTCGCCGATGGCACCCCAGCTCTGCTTGAACGACTCGATCCGGTCGTCGGCCAGATCGAGGAAGTACATCACCTCGTAGCGGAGCTCGGAGACGTCGATGCCGTCGATGCCGGCCGCGTGTCGGTGCGCTGCCGCCTCGAGCTGCTCGGCCGACGGCCCGGGACCCTCGTCGGGCTCGGGCAACGGCTCGCCGTCGACCACGTGCAGCGCAGCGTCGAGCAGCAGGACGAACCCGGCGCCCCCGGCGTCGACCACACCGGCGTCTTTCAGTACCGGGAGCAGGTCGGGGGTGCGCGCCAGCGCCTCGCGCGCCGACGCCCGGGCGGCGTGGAGCACTGCGGCGAGCGAACCGCCCCCGTCGGCCGTGGCTGCAGCGCCATCGGCCGCGGCGCGCACGACGGTGAGGATCGTGCCCTCGATCGGCTTCAGCACCGCCTGATAGGCCGCGGTGGACGCGGCCCGCAGCGCAGCGGCCACCGTCGCCCCGCCAGCGGCTCCGGCCCCGGCGACAGCGCCCGCCTCGCGCAGCGTGCCGGCCAGGCCGCGCAGGATCTGGCTGAGGATCACGCCGCTGTTGCCCCGTGCGCCCATGAGCGAGCCGTGGCTGATCGCGTCGCACGTGGGGGCCAACTCCGCGGCGGCGTGGTCGAGCTCGGCCACGACGGCATCGAGCGTGCGGGCCATGTTGGTGCCGGTGTCGCCGTCGGGCACTGGGTACACGTTCAACCGGTTGATGCCGGCCTGGTGGACCTTCAGATGGTTGCGGTACGTGACGACGGTGCTGCGCAGGGCTTCGGCGGACAGGAGCTCGAGGGTCGGCACGCCCGACAGACTAGGGCCGCCTCACCCGGGGTCGCCCTCCCTGCGGGGCGCCGGACCCGACGGGACCAGGGGACGGATGCCCCCATCACCCGCGACGATGGCCGGCAGGTCACGGGAGACGGACCATCTTCCGACACACAAGGCTTGGGGAACCGGCCACGACCGCTGATATCGTTTTCTAGCCCTGTGGCGCGAGTGCTCTCGAATGTGCCGTCGCGACGAACCGGGCCGCGAAACCGCGAGCAGAAGAACTCCATCAGGTCGGGCACGGGTCCGATCGGTCGAAAGAAGGCGTGTCATGGCAGCAGTTTGTGAAGTGTGCGGAAAGGGCCCGAGCTGGGGCATGGCCGTGTCGCACTCGCACCGTCGTACCAAGCGGCGCTGGAGCCCGAACATCCAGCGTGTGCGTGCCGTGGTCGGCGGGACGCCCAAGCGCCTCCACGTCTGCACCGGCTGCATCAAGAGCGGCAAAGTCGTCAAGGTCGGCTGAGGCACCCGTGCAGGGCGTCATCAAGTCGTACGACCCCTCCACGGGGGACGGCGTCGTGGTGCGCGACACCGACATGTCCGAACACGATCTGGCGCCCGACGCGCTGGAAGGATCGGTGTTCCGGATGCTCCGCCAGGGGCAGCGGGTCGTGTTCGACCTCGACGACAACCAGCGGGCCTCGCGCCTGCGCCTCGGCTCCGAAGTCGACATGGGAACGCCCGGCCAGTAGGCCGGGCGTTTGTTCATTCCGACCACAATCTGTTCCAACGATCGGCCATCTCCCGAACTCATCGCTCGTGGACTTCGATGCATTGACATCGATGTCCGGGCCTGCGATCCCTTGACAACCGGGCTTGACAACCGGGCTTGACAACCGGGCTTGACAACCGGGCTTGACAACCGGGCTT
>JBILUM010000509.1:0-2994 GCA_044370995.1 Ilumatobacteraceae bacterium
CACGATGACGAAGGCGTACCGCGACTGGGCGCGGGTGTCGCAGCTCGATCGGCCCGGTGCATGGGCGCGGCGGGTGACCGCCAACGCGGCGATCGACTGGCACCGCCGACGTCGCCGCGAAGACGTCGCACTGCGACGGCTGGGGTCCGGTGGCGTCGCCGAGCTTCCCGCCACCGAGGGCAGCCGGTTCTGGGCGGCGGTTCGTGCGTTGCCCGATCAGCAGCGCGCGGTGATCGCCCTCTACTACTTCGAGGACCGCAGCGTCGCCGACGTGTCCGCCACGCTCGAGCTGCCGCCCGGCACGGTGAAGTCGACCCTGTACGCCGCCCGGGCGGCTCTTGCCGTGGCGCTCGGTGTGCACGCCGAGGCGACGGACGACGAAGGAGCGCGATGATGGACGAACTGGATCGGATCGCACACGACGCTGTCGAAGGCGTGCACGCCCAGGCCGCACGGGCGGCCGACACCGAGCAGGCGCTCGCCGACGTGCTCGCCGGCGTGCAACTGACGCCGGTGGTGAGCAACGACGATCGGGTGGGTGGCCGCCGATCGTGGCAGCGGCCGCTGCTGGTGGCAGCGGCCTCGATCGCCGTCTTGGGCGTGGGTGTCGCCCTGCTCGTGAACGGTGGCGACGACACCCGGGTGGTGCCCGCTGACACCCCCACGCTGCCCGACGACACGACGGGGCTCACCGCCGCCACGATCCCCGCATCGAAAGCACCGACCGAGCCGACCGCGACGATCACGGACACGCCGGCGACGGACTCGGTGCCGGCCACGCCGGATCCCTCCGTCGTGGGTGTCGTGATGCCGCACGGTCTGCGTGCCACCTGGCTGCCGGGCGACGTGGCCGGACGCCGCACGGTCGACACGTTCGGGTACGCGAACTCGCGTGCGAACGTCGTGGTCAGGTTGATCTTCGATGATGCGCGTGAGCTGCGGATCACCCTCGGGTCGCTCGACCAGAACTGGTACCCCACACGCCCGCCTGCACCGGACCTGGGCGATGGGGGCTGGCAGCTGGCCGACCTCAGCGGGGAGGTGGCTGCTGCTGCCGGTCGCTCGGTCGACGCCGACACCTGGATCACCGTTGAAGCGTTGCGCGTGTGGGACCAGGCGACCGAGGAGTGGGGCGATGCGGCCTTCACGCTCGGACAGGTGCGTGCCGTGGTCGCCGGACTCAAGTACGACGCATCGGCCGACACCCGGCCGACGACCGACGGCTTCGTCGGTGGCGGGGTCGGCGCACCCTGCGAGGACCCCACCTCGGTCGCGGGCGGCACCGATCGCGACCTCGTGCTGTTCACATGCGACGGTGTACTCGGCGTGTACGACGGTGCGACCGGCGAACGCACGGAGGTGATCCAGCGCTTCGATGGTTGGGCGAACGCCGATCCCACCGACGAGGAGTCGATCTACGCGTCCTACGTCGAAGCGATCGCCGTCTCGCCGGACGGGCGAACGGTGTGGTTCACCGTCGGCCCCGAGCCGGTGTCGGGCACCACGTATCGCTACGAACTGGGCAGTGGGGTCGAACCACAGCCGTTCGGCGACGGGCGGGTGGGCGACGTCGGCCCCGACTGGGTGGCGCTCACCACTGCGATGCCCGGCATCAACCTGCTCGGCGTGGGCAACGACGATCTCGTCACGAGCCAGCGGACCGTCGACACGCTCGGGATGTTCGTGGGTGGTGGCTCGTGGTCGCCGGACGGCGGTGCACTCGCCGTGGTCGCGAACGGTGCGATCGGCATCGTGGATCCGGTTGCGAACGATTCGATCGTGTTGCGGGCGCCGCTGCTGGGGCAGGCCTATACCCAGGCCTGGTTCGACGACGACGGCAGGCTGTACGGCCTGCTCGATGATGGCGAGACACTGCAGTTGGCGCTCGTGGGTGAACTGGCCGACATCAGGAGTGGCAACGCCGCTCCGGCGTCGGCCGAGCCGTACGGGCCCCGAGGCGCAGTGCGGGTCGACGGGCTGCAGCTCGAGGCGTCCGGCCGGCTGCTCGACGGCGACACTGTCGTGGCGGGCGGCGTCGTGGTGGCAGCGGTCGTGCCCTGACGATCAGGCCGCGCGTGCGGTCGTGGAGGACGACGTCGCCCTGTCGATCTTGGCGTCGGCGTCGAGCAGGAGGCCGACGAGCAGGCCGAACGCCCGCTCGCGGGCAACGCCGGGGGCGTGCTTGTCGGCGAGCAGGTCGACCGTGGAGCAGCGGAGGCCGGCGGCGCGCAGGCGGACGACGAGACGGGCGATGTCGCTCTCGAACGACCCGATGCCGTGATCGGCGATCAAGTGGGCGAGGCGGTCGAGGTACGGGTCGGTGGCGGGGGTCGAGGGCTCATGTGGCCAGTGTGGGCCGCGGGGAACATTCTGTACTGCGATGATCCATTGTCATGCCGATCAGTACGGCTTATGCTCGCCCCATGCTCCAGGACGTCGAGATCCGTCAGCTCCGTGCATTGCAGGCCGTGGCCGCCGAAGGCTCGTTCGGTCGGGCGGCCGAACGGTTGGGGTTCACCCAGTCGGCCATCAGCCAGCAGATCGCCGGGCTCGAGCGGGCCATCGGCGAGCGGGTGTTCGACCGCCCAGGCGGTCCCCGGCGGGTCGAGCTGACGCCCACCGGGGCCATCCTGCTGGCGTACGCCGACGCGATGACCGACCGGATGCGTGCGGCCGAGGACGAGATGCGTTCGCTGCGCGCCGGTGAGGTCGGCCGCCTCGTGATCGGATCGTTCCAGAGTGTGTCGGTGAACGTGCTGCCCGAAGTGATCGGTCGGCTGCGCAGCGAGCGGCCGGGCCTGTCGGTGCGCTGCATCGAGAGCGACGAGAACGACGTGCTCGTCGCCAAGCTGCTGGCCGACGAGCTCGATCTCTCGTTCGTGGTGGGCGCCCCCGAGCACGAGGGCATCGAGTCGTTCGAGCTGATGCGCGACCCGTTCGTGCTCGTGTCGTCGGCGGACGAGCATGCCTTCCAGTCGCACGTCACGCTCGAGT
>JBILUM010000026.1:0-10991 GCA_044370995.1 Ilumatobacteraceae bacterium
CACCATGAAGGGTCCACATTCTGCCAGACGCGATGCGGACTTCCACCAACGGTTCCCTGGCCCGGATCGCGGGCGTCGGCGTCCACGTTCCGTCTGCGTGCGCGCTCGGCGTCACCGCCGATGGCCGGGCGACTCGAATGCGAAGCGTTGCCATCGGCCCCGTTCACGACGGATTCCGTGGTGCGCTAGGCTTGCGAGAACGTGATCCGAAAAGGAACCAACATGAGTGCAACGGAAACCATCCGCCACGACGAACTGGTCGCCCGAGCTCGGCAGATCACCGCCCGCGAACTGCAGGTGTACATGCAGCGAACCGCCGGCTCCCAGCGTGCGACCGAGCGGGCGCGCAAGGTGCTGCCGCTCGGCGTTCCCTCGAGCTTCCAGGCGTACGACCCCCATCCGATCGTCGTGAGCCGCGCCCAGGATGCCTGGATGGAGGACGTCGACGGCAACCGCTACGTCGACTACGACATGGGCTACGGCGCACTCTTCTCCGGGCACTGCCACCCGCTCGTCCGCCAGGCCGTCGAGCGCCAGCTCGACAACGGCACCCTGTTCGTCACCCCGTGCGAGACCAATGCCGACGTGGCCGAGCTGCTCGCCGAGCGCTACGGGCTGCCCATGTGGCGGTTCACCAACTCGGGCACCGAGGCCACCATGGACGCCATCCGAGTCGCCCGTGGCGTCACCGGCCGCGAGAAGCTCGTGAAGGTGGAGGGTGGCTACCACGGTCACCACGACGAGGTCATGATCTCGATGAAGCCGAAGATCGAGCTCGCCGGCCCGGCCGACAACCCGACGCCGATCCCCGCCACCGCCGGCATCACCGCCGCCGTGTTGGCCGACACCATCGTCATCCCCTACAACGATCCCGAGGCACTCGAGCGCGTCCTGCGCAGCGGCGAGGTGGCCGCCTTCATCGTCGAACCCGTCATGGAGAACATCGGCATCTGCATGCCGCAGCCCGGCTACCTCGAGGCGGTCCGCGAGATCACCCGCAGGTACGGCACCATGTTGATCTTCGACGAGGTCAAGACCGGCATCACCGCCGGCTGGAGCGGCGCCACCGGCGTGCTCGGCGTGCAGCCCGACCTCGTGTGCCTCGCCAAGAGCATCGGTGGCGGCCTGCCGCTCGGCGCCTTCGGCGGCACGCAGGAGTGCATGGACCAGATCACGACGGGCAAGGTGTTGCACCTCGGCACGTACAACGGCAACCCGTTGTGCATGGCTGCTGCCAAGGCCGTCCTCCAGGACATCTGCACCCCCGACGTGCAGCTCGCGGTCAACGCGCTCAACAGCAAGCTCGTCGCAGCCTGCCAGGGCACCATCGACGCCGCCGGCCTGCCTGCGCACACGGTGCAGTTCGGTGCGAAGGGCTGCGTCACCTGGTCGGAAGAGCCGATCAAGAACTACCGCGACTACAAGGCCACCGACTTCGACCTCGCGTTCGCCCAGTGGATGCACGGCATCAACCGCGGCATCCTCCTCCCGCCCGGCCTCGACGAGCAGTGGCTCATCTCGGTGCTGCACAGCGAGCACGACGCAATGCGCTACGAGTCGGTGTTCCAGGAGTTCGTCGACGAGCTCATCGCCTGATCGGCGACACCTACGACACCTGCGACACCTGCGACACCTGCGACACCTGCGACAGGCGGGGTCAGCTCCAGCTGCGCTCCTCGCGGTACCGGTAGGTGCTCACCGGGGTGCTCCACCGGCGGCTGCGGCCCATCCGTGTGGATGCCATGAACAGCGCCAGGCCCGCTCCGGCCAGCACGAAGGCAGCGAACAACGTCAGCCCCAGCCCGGCGTCGGCCATCAGTGCCGGTATCCGCGCCCAGGCGCTGTCGTCGAGCAGCGGGGGGATGAACTTCGGCAGCACGTAGCTGAAGATGATCGTGAGCGCGGCCAGCGCGACCAGGCCGATGCCGAGGGTGCGCAACAGTGCGCCTCGCTCCGGCCTCGCGAGAAAGCACAGCACGAAGAAGACGATCGCCGCGACGGCGCTCACGGGGACGAGCCAGCCGAGCACTCCGTCGATCAGCTCGAGCGAGCCGATCGTGGGCACCACGACCTGCAGCGGCGGCAACGCGCCGGCGCGCTCGTCGCGGGTGATCTGGACGAGCTGTTCGGGCGTCACCACCACCGGGCCGGCCACTTCGCCGATCAGCACCGCGTGAGCATCGGTGAGCATCTGGCCGAACAGCGGCGCGCCGGCCGGCGTCGACGCGACGATCGTGATGTTCTGGCGCACCAGCGCCGCTCCGGTGGGGTCGCCAGGGTACATCTGGTCGGCGGTCGCGTCGGCGACCACGGTGATCGCCTCGCGCTGCACCTCCTCGTCCTGCAGGATCGAGGCGGCCTCACCGCTCGTGCGGCTCGGCGAGAACGCGGTGCGGTGGAGGAGGAAGCCGCTGATCGCCAGGCATGCGAACGCGAAGGCGACACCGAAGAGCAGACCGGCGAATGAGCGACGCACGCGCCCATTGTGACCCATCCGCCCGCAGATGCGCGCACCCGACCTGGGCGAGCGTGGGTCGGGGACGAGTCCGATGGCACCCTGCTCCATCGATCCGACGCGTGGGACGGATGGGAGAGCGGTCGTAGGGTGACCTCGATGGCCGCCACGCAGCAGAAGTTCACCCGCATGTTGGGGCGGGCGATACTGCTGAAGTGTCCCTGGTGCAGCTCGCGGCGCACCTTCGTGCGCGGCTGGTTCAAGCGGCTCGACCGCTGCCGCACGTGCGGCATCACCTGGCACCGCGAAGAGGGCTTCGAGCTCGGCACGGTCACGGTGAACACCATCTTGACCTTCGGTGCGCTGGCGACGGCGATGGCCGTCGGGTTCGTCGTCACCGCCCCCGACATCCCCGTGTTGCCGTTCGTGTTGTCGTTGTTCGTGGTCGCCCTCGTGGTGCCGGTCCTGATCTATCCGTTCACGTACACCATGTGGCTGGCGTTCGACCTGGCGGTGCACCCGCCCGAACGCGCCGAGCTCGACGACGCGGCGGCTGCTGTCGCATCGGGTGATGCAGCGGCCGGCGTGCCGTTGCCCCGGTCGGCTCAGCGTCGCAGGCGCTCGACGTAGGCCCTGGCCGACTCCTGCCCCTCGGCGTCGCGCAGGCCGGCGAACAGCCCGTCGGCGTCGGCCCAGCTGCGCCCGGTGCCCACCATCGACTCGGTCACCGCGTTCACATGGGCCTTGGTCTCGAGCAGGGCGAGCTTGGGCTTGGCGAGCAGGGTCTGCACCAGGGACTCGACTTCGTCATCGAGCTGTTCGTCGGCGACGACCCGGTTGAGGAAGCCGCTGCGGTAGGCCTCGTCGGCGTCGAACGGCCGGCACGTCATCACCAGTTCCTTGGTGAGCGCTGGGCCGATCTCGCGGACGAGTCGCGGGATGCCGCCCCAGGCGAGCGGGATGCCGAGGTCGACCTCGGGGATCGAGAAGCGGGCCGACCGCGCCGCGATCCGTAGGTCGCACCCTGCGGCGACGATGAGGCCGCCGCCGACACACCACCCGTGCAGCCGGGCGACGGTGACGGCGCGCATCTCGTCGAGCGCACGTCCCATGCGCCATCCCTGCTGACGGTCCTCGGGGATGCCGGGTCCGGTGAACGACGACAGGTCGGCACCGGCGGAGAACGCCCGGCCTGCACCGCTCACGACGACGACCTTGAGGTCGAGGTGTTCGTCGAACCAGCGTGCGGCGAGCTCGATCTCTTTCAGCGTGTGGGTGCTGAGCGGGTTGAGCTTGCCGGGGCGGTCGAGCACGAGCGATCCGCGTGCGCCGTCGACCGCGACGGTGATCGTGTCGAACGAGGGTGCCTGCGGTGCGCTGGTCATGGCCGCGGACCCTAGTCATCGGCACCGGTCGGCGGTGGCGGTGGGCGGTGGGCGGTGGCGGTGGGCGGTGCGGCCCGGCGTCCCCCGGCGTCCAGCCCGGCGTCCGTGGATTCGCGGGAAATTCGGTGTTCGGTGCTTGATCGAACGTCCGTTCGTAACTACAGTCATGTCGTTCGCCACGGCACCACCGTCCGACATCCCGACCGTGATCATCGAGCCACTGCAGCCCCATCGCAGGCTCGATGTCACACCCCCTTCGTACGGTGCTCACCATCACCACATCGGGTCGATCCCGACCCCGTCCCGGTCACGGGACACCCCATCACGCAAGTACCAAGCAGGCAGGAACGGAGCAGACGATGAGCAACAACAACGACCGCGAGAAGGCACTCGACATGGCCCTCGCCCAGATCGACAAGCAGTTCGGCAAGGGGTCGATCATGCGCATGGGCGAAAAGACGTCGATGGGCATCGACATCATCTCCACCGGCGCGCTGTCGCTCGACCTCGCCCTCGGCGTGGGCGGCCTGCCCCGCGGTCGCGTCGTCGAGATCTACGGCCCGGAGTCCTCGGGTAAGTCCACGCTCGCCATGCACGTCGTGGCCGAGGCCCAGCGCAACGGTGGCATCTGCGCCTACGTCGACGCCGAGCACGCGATGGACCCGATCTACGCCAAGGCCATCGGCGTCGACATCGACCAGCTCCTCATCTCCCAGCCCGACACCGGTGAGCAGGCGCTCGAGATCGCCGACATGCTGGTCCGCTCCGGCGCCATCGACGTGCTGGTCATCGACTCCGTCGCCGCCCTCACGCCTCGCGCCGAGATCGAGGGCGAGATGGGCGACAGCCACGTCGGCCTCCAGGCCCGCCTCATGAGCCAGGCACTGCGCAAGCTCACGGCCAACCTGAACAAGACCAACACCATCGCGATCTTCATCAACCAGCTGCGCGAGAAGATCGGCGTCATGTTCGGTTCGCCCGAGACCACCCCCGGTGGCCGTGCGCTGAAGTTCTACTCGTCGGTGCGCCTCGACATCCGTCGCATCGAGTCCATCAAGGACGGCACCGAGGTCACCGGATCGCGCACCCGGGTGAAGGTCGTCAAGAACAAGGTCGCCCCGCCGTTCAAGCAGGCCGAGTTCGACATCATGTACGGCAAGGGCATCAGCCGTGAGGGCTCGCTGCTCGACATGGCCGTCGACATGAGCATCATCAAGAAGTCCGGTGCCTGGTTCACCTACGACGGCGAGCAGCTCGGCCAGGGTCGCGAGAACGCGAAGAACTACCTGTCCGAGCACCCCGAGGTGATGATGGAGGTCTCCGACAAGGTGCGCCGTCAGGCCGGCATCGGCGACGAGTTCACCGAGGCCGACGAGCAGCCGCTCGGCGTCGAGGTCGAGCTCGACCGCTGAGCCCCGGAAGCGACCATCACCTCCCTCCGCCCGGCGACCCCGGGCGGAGGGAGGGTGGGCCTCGCTAGCCTTGGCCGACGTGAGCAACAGCCCTCGTCGCTACGTCGTGCACACCTACGGGTGCCAGATGAACGAGCACGATTCCGAGCGCATCGCCGGCTTGTTCGACGCCGATGGTCTCGAAGCGGTCGACGATGACGCCGACGCCGACGTGGTCGTGCTCAACACGTGCTGCATCCGGGAGAACGCCGACAACAAGTTGTACGGCAACCTCGGCCACCTGAAGCGGTGGAAGGAGGCCAAGGAGGGCCGCCAGATCGTGGTCTCCGGATGCCTTGCGCAGAAGGACCGAGACCTCGTCCAGCAGCGCGCCCCGTGGACCGACGTCGTGCTCGGCACCCACAACGTGCACCGTGCGACGGAGTTGCTCCACCACGCCACGGCGCACGGTCCGATCACCGAGATCCTCGATGAGGCCGTCATCGATGACCATGCCCTGTTCCCGTCCGCCCTGCCGGCGCGACGTGAGACGTCGTACAACGCCTGGGTCACGATCCAGATCGGGTGCGACAACTCGTGCGCCTTCTGCATCGTGCCGGCGGTGCGCGGTGCCGAGATCAGCCGACCGTTCGACGACGTCGTGACCGAGGTGCATGACCTCGTCGCCCAGGGCGTCACCGAGGTGACCCTGCTCGGTCAGAACGTCAACAGCTACGGCCGCGATCTACAGCTGGCCCAGCGTCGCGACGGCGACACCGAGGCGAAGCTACGACCACTGTTCGCCGACCTGATCACGTCGGTGGCGTCGGTGCCGGGCATCCGCCGCGTGCGGTTCACGAGCCCGCACCCGAAGGACATGCGGCCCGAGACGTTCGCGGCGATGGCCGGCTCGCCGGCGGTGTGCGAGCACCTCCACTATCCGTTGCAGAGCGGCTCCGACCGGGTGTTGTCGCTGATGCACCGGGGGTACACCGCCGAGCGGTACCTCGAGCGTCTGGTGTCGGCGCGTACCGCCGTCGCCGACCTCGCCGTCAGCACCGACATCATCGTCGGGTTCCCCGGCGAGACCGAGGACGACTTCGCCCACACGCTCGAGGTGGCCGCGGCCGCCGAGTACGACTACGCGTACACGTTCATCTTCTCGCCCCGGGAAGGCACCGAGGCGGCGACGATGACCGAGCACTTCGTCGACCCCGCCGTGGTGAGCGAGCGGTTCGAGCGGCTGCGGATCGTCGTCGAACGCAGCGCGATCGCCAAGCACCGCGACCGCATCGGGCGCATCGAAGAGGTACTGGTCGAAGGGCCGAGCCGCAAGGACCCGAGCGTCATCTCCGGTCGCACGCGCCAGAACAAGCTGGTCCACTTCACGCCGCCGCACCCGATCCGCGTCGGGGCCTACGCGACCGTGGAGGTCACCGGTGCGGCGCCGCACCACCTCACCGGTGAGTTCCGCGAGTTGATCGCCGAGCCCTCGCACAAGCGGCGTATCGCCGTCGCCGCCTCCTGAACGAGCCACGTCGATGAGCTCCGTCCGCCAGCGTCCGGCGGTGCCGGCGGTCGTGGTGCTCGGTCCCACCGCCAGCGGCAAGAGCGATGTGGCGATGGCCCTCGCCACGTCGCCGAACGCGACGGATCGGTACGAGATCGTCGCCGTCGACGCGATGCAGGTGTACCGGCACATGGACATCGGCACGGCCAAGCCCACACGGGCGGACCGGGGTGCGGTGGTGCACCATCTGCTCGACCTCGTCGATCCCGACCACGACTTCGCGGTCGCCGAGTTCACCGCGGCCGCAGCGGTCGCTCGCGCCGACCTCGATGCTCGCGGGGCTCGACCGCTGCTGGTCGGCGGCACCGGGCTCTATCTGCGGGCGCTCACCGATCCGATGGAGATCCCCGGCACCTGGCCCGAGATCCGAGCCGCACTCGACGCCCGCGCCGCGCACGAGCCCATCGAAACCATGCACGCCGACCTCGCCGGCCTCGATCCGGTCGCGGCGGCGAAGATGGAACCGACCAACGCCCGTCGGGTGGTGCGCGCGCTCGAGGTGTGCCTCGGCTCGGGGCGGCCGTTCAGCTCGTTCGGCCCCGGCCTCGACACGTACCCGAATGTTCCGTACGTGCAGTTCGGCCTGCGGTGGGCTCGTCCGCTGCTGACGGCCCGCATCGAGACCCGAGTGCACCGCATGGTCGACGCCGGCCTCGTCGACGAGGTGACGCACCTCGTGAGCACGTTCCCCGATCTGTCGCGGACGGCTCGCCAGGCACTCGGCTACAAAGAGCTCATCGAGCACCTCGAGGGACGGGTGAGCCTCGACGAGGCGATCGCCACGGTGGTGCTGCGAACGCGCCAGTTCGCGGTCCGCCAGGAGCGGTGGTTCCGTCGTGACCCTCGCGTACGCTGGATCGACATCCACGACGATCCCGTCGCCGAGTCGGTGCCGGTGATCGAACGTCACCTGGCCTCGTCCGACTCCCCCGATTCCCAGCGCGACCACGCAGACGACTGAACGGAACGCCGCGTGACCATTCTCAAGCTCACCAAGCACCACGGCCTCGGCAACGACTTCCTCGTCGCGTTCCATCCGCCGGTGTCGCCTGACGACCTGCCGGCGCTCGCGGTCCGACTCTGCGACCGACGCCGAGGCATCGGTGCCGACGGACTCCTGATCGCGGAGAGCCATCCCGAGCACAGTGCACGCATGTGGCTGTACAACGCCGACGGCAGCAGGGCCGAGATGAGCGGCAACGGCATCCGGTGCTTCGCCCAGGCACTCGCCGCGCGGCGTGGCGACCTCGATCCGATGACCATCGTCACCGATGCCGGCTTGCGTCACGTGCAGGTGTTCGCCACCGACCGCGCCGACACGATCGAGGCCAGCGTCGACATGGGCGAGATCGTGCCCGGTACCGAACCGGACGGATGGGCGGCGGTGGGCTGCCATCCCGATCGGCCGGTGCTCCACCTGTCGACCGGTAACCCGCACACCGTCGTGGGCGTCGACGATGTCGCCGCCGTCGATCTGCTGCACCTCGGACGACAGGTGCCCGGGACCAACCTCGAGATCGTCGAGCCCGGCCCCGAGCCGCACCTCATCCGGATGCGGGTGCACGAACGCGGCGCGGGCATCACCGAGGCCTGCGGCACCGGTGCATGCGCCAGCGCCTACGCGGCCCGCACGTGGGGAGTCGTGCCCGCGAGTGCGTCGGAAATCGTGGTGCAGATGGACGGCGGATGCGCGAAGGTCAGACTCGACGAACCAGCTCCCGGCCGGGCAACACTCGTGGGACCATCGGTGCTGATCGCCACGATCGAGGTGGAGCTCGACGATGTCGGGACCCACCACACCAGCCAGCTCGGGTCGACCGAACCATCGTCGACCGATTCAGAAGGGACCACGGCCAGCGCATGACGAACCCGTACCAGGAAGCACTCGGTGCCACGCTCATCGAGCGCACCAAGCGAGAGCGCATCGTCCTGGTCGGAGTCACGCTGCCGGGTCACACCGACGACGACACCGAGGCCGGGCTCGACGAGTTGGCGCTCCTCATCGACACTGCGGGCGCGGACGAGGCCGGCCGGCTCGTGCAGCGGCGAGATTCGCCCGACCACACGTGGTTCATCGGCAAGGGCAAGGTGGAAGAGCTCAAGCAGCTGTGCCTCGCCGTCGACGCCGACACCGTGGTGTTCGACAACGACCTGAGCCCGGCCCAGCAGTTCAACCTCGAGAAGCTGCTCGGTCGAACCGCGCTCGACCGCACCGCGGTGATCCTCGACATCTTCGCCCAGAACGCCCACACGCTCGAGGGCAAAGCCCAGGTCGAACTGGCGCTGCTGCGCTACCGCCTGCCGCGACTCCGCCGGGGCAACAAGGCCAATCTCTCGCAGCAGAGCGGTGGTGTCGGCACACGAACGAGGGGCACCGGTGAGACCAAGCTCGAGGTCGATCGGCGAACGCTCACCAAGCGGATCAGCCGGCTCGAACACGACCTGGCCGACCTGCGCGAGACACGGCATCTGCAACGCAAGAGCCGCGGCCGCAGCGGCCTTGCCGCCGTCACCATCGTCGGATACACCAACGCCGGCAAGAGCACCCTGCTCAACCGACTCACCCAGGCGGGGGTGCTGGTCGAGGACCGCCTGTTCGCCACGCTCGATCCCACCACCCGACGGCTCTCGCTCCCCGGCGGCGAACCGGTGCTGCTCACCGACACCGTCGGGTTCGTACGCCGGCTGCCGCATGGGCTCATCGAGTCGTTCAAGAGCACGCTGGAGGTCGCGAGCGAAGCCGACTTCCTGGTCCACGTCGTCGACTCCGCTGCAGCCGACCCGGAGGGTCAGATCGCCGCGGTGCGCACCGTGCTCGCCGAGATCGACGCCGACCGCGTGCCCGAGCTGATCGTGTTCAACAAGGCCGACCTCGTGCCGGAGGCGGTCGCCGACCTCGTCGCCGACCACGAGGGATCGGTCGCCGTCAGTGCCGTGACGGGGGAGGGGATCGACGACTTCCTCGCCACCCTCGCCGATCGCTTGCGCACGATCGCCACGCCCGTCGAACTGCTCATTCCGTACGACCGCGGCGACGTGCTCGCCGCCGTCCACCGCGAGGGCGAGGTCGTGTCGAGCAGCCACGAGGACGGTGGGGTGCGCGTGCGCGCCCGCCTGGCGGACGCGTCCACCGGTCGCCTCTCCGAGTTCGTCGTCTCCTCCGACGACGCCTGAACCGGTTCGCGCGCCGACACGGCGAGAACGCATTGGGTCGGTCCCCTCGCACCTGTCACGATGTCGGTCCATGGACGCACTGCCAGAGTCGCCCGCCGGTTTCGTACCGCCGCCCTACCCGTACGACAAGCTCGATCGGTTGGCCGCGATCTGCGCCGCGCACGAGGGTGGGATCGTCGACCTGTCCATCGGCACGCCCTGCGACCCTCCGCCGCCCGCGGTGATCGCCGCGCTCGCGTCGTCGGACAGCGAACGCGGCTATCCGCCGAGCATCGGCACCGCAGGACTTCGCGGTGCGATCCGCTCGTGGATACAGCGACGGTTCGACCTCGACGTCTCGGTCGATCAGATCGCTGCGTGCGTCGGCACGAAGGAGTTCGTGGCGACCACCCCGCACTACCTGCGCCTGCGCACCCCGGCGCGCGACACCGTGCTGTACCCCGCGGTCGCGTACCCGACGTACGAGATGGGGGCGATCCTCGCCAACTGCCGCCCGGTTCCCGTGCCACCCCGGCCCGACGGCGGCCTCGACCTCGACGCGATCGACCCCGCCGATGCGGCCCGGGCACTGATGCTGTGGGTGAACAGCCCGTCGAACCCCACCGGGGCGCTCAGTGACCTCGATGCCGCCGCGGCGTGGGGTCGGGCGCGGAGCGTGCCGGTCTTCAGCGACGAGTGCTATGTCGAGTTCACGTGGGAGGGCCGACCGCGCACGATCCTCGAACAGGGCACCGACGGCGTCGTCGCCGTGCACTCGCTGTCGAAGCGGTCGAACCTCGCCGGCCTCCGTGTCGGCTTCTACGCCGGCGATGCCGAACTGGTCACCTACCTCAAGGAGGTGCGCAAGCACGTCGGCATGCTGGTGCCGGGGCCGGCGCAGGCGGCAGGCGTCGTCGCCCTCGCCGACGACGAGCACGTGGAGGTGCAACGCGACCGGTATCGCCGTCGGCTCGAGCGCATGGCAGGGGTGCTGTCGGCATGGTCGGGGATCGACGTGCCGCTGCCCGCCGGCGGCT
>JBILUM010000510.1:0-2990 GCA_044370995.1 Ilumatobacteraceae bacterium
CATCCCCGACCCCCCGACCCCGGATCCTGCTCGACTGCGACCCGGGTCACGACGACGCGATCGCGATCGTGGTCGCCGCCCGCCACACCGATCTGCTCGGCATCACCACCGTTGCCGGCAACGCACCGCTCGATCGCACGACGCGGAACGCGATCATCATCCGCGACCTGCTGGGCATCGACGTGCCCGTGCACACGGGGGCGTCGCGTCCGCTCGTCGCCGAGCCCAAGCACGCCGACTACGTCCACGGTGAGAGCGGGATGGACGGGGCCGATCTGCCCGAGCCGTCGGGGCCCCCGGCGAGCACCGACGCCGTCGGATTCATCATCGACACGTGCCGGGCGGAGGAGGGGGTGTGGCTCGTCCCCACCGGACCGCTCACCAACATCGCTCTCGCGCTGCGGTCGGCACCCGACCTCGCCGACCGCATCGCCGGCATCTCGCTGATGGGCGGCGGCACGTTCGGCAACCGCACCGCGACGGCGGAGTTCAACATCTGGGCCGACCCCGAGGCCGCCGCCGCCGTGTTCGAGTACGGCGGGCCGCTGCTGATGTGCGGCCTGCAGCTCACCCACACCTTCCAGGCCACACCCGAGCGGATCCAACGGGTGCGCGCCATCCCGGGCCGCCTCGCCGAGGTGCTGGCCGACCTGTTCGAGTTCTTCAGCGGCACCTACGTGAGCCGCCACGACAACCTGCGCGGCGCGCCGGTGCACGATCCGTGTGCCGTGCTCGCACTCACCCATCCCCCGTTGTTCGAGACCTACGAGGCACACGTCGCGGTCGAGACGCGCGGCCGGCACACCCGAGGGATGACGGTGATCGACCAGCGGCGCCTGCTCGAGCGGCCGACGTCGAACTGCACCGTCGTCGATCGCATCGACGCCGACGCCGGCTTCGCCGTGATCGACGAAGCGATCGCCCACTTCTCGCGCTGATCGACGGCGGCGACCGCGGGCCGACGGGCGACGCCGCCTGGTGACGTCGACCGGTGACGATGCCGCGCGATGCCGTGCCTACGCTGCCGACATGCGTGCAGCCGTGATGCGTGACTGGCAACTCCGGGTCGACGACCTCCCCGACCCCACCCCCGGACCGGGGCAGGTGCTCACGAAGGTGCTCGCGTGCGGCATCTGTGGCAGCGATCTGCACCTGCTGGTCCACGGCGAGGAGAGCCGCAAGCTGAGCGACGAACTGAACGAGGGCCGGCCGGCCGACCCGATGGCGCCGGTGATGTTCGACCCGTCGAAGGACACGGTGATGGGCCACGAGTTCTGCTGCGAGGTCGTCGACCTCGGGCCGGGCTGCGAGAACCTGAAGGTCGGCGACGTCATCGTCAGCATGCCGGTCGCGTTCGACGCCACCGGCCTCCACGGCATCGGCTTCTCCAACGCCTACAACGGCGGGTACGCCGAGCTCATGGTGCTCAACGAACTCATGGGCATCAAGGTCCCGAGCGGTCTGCCGGTCGACATGGCCGCCCTCACCGAGCCGCTCGCCGTGGGCGTGCACGCCGTCGCGAAGAGCCGCATCGCCGGCGGCGACGCGGCGATCGTGCTCGGCCTCGGTCCGGTGGGCCTCGCCTGCATCGCCGAGCTGAAGATGCGCGGCATCGGTCCGATCGTCGCTGCCGACTTCTCGCCGAAGCGTCGAGCGCTCGCCGAGCAGCTCGGTGCCGACGTCGTGGTCGATCCGCGTGAGACGCCGGCCATCGAGGCGTGGCGCCGGATCGACGGCGTCCGCCCGCTGGTGATCTTCGAAGCGGTCGGCGTGCCCGGCATGATCGAGCAGGCGATGCGCATGGCGCCGAAGGACGCACGCATCCTCGTCGTCGGCGCCTGCATGCAGGAGGACCGCATCCACCCGATGCTCGGGATCGGCCGCGAGCTGAACATCCAGTTCGCGCTCGCCTACACCCCCGCCGAGTTCGGCGAGGCGCTCACGGCCATCGCCGACGGCAAGGTCGACCTCTCCCCCTGGCTCACCGGCAAGGTGGGCGTCGACGGTGTCCCGCAGGCGTTCGCCGACCTCGGCGACCCCGAGCAGCACGCCAAGATCCTGGTCGTCCCCGGACTCTGACCCGACTGGCGACCGAGCCCCTGCGGTTCATCTCACGTCGCGGGTAGGTTTCGGCCCATGAGCGACACCTTCCCGCGCCAGCACGCACGGACGCAGCGGTACACCCTCGGGGAACCGCGCAACGTCATGGTGTCGGCCGACGGTCTGCGTGCCGCGTTCCTGCGCAGCCGCGCCGGGGACGACCCGGTGAACTGTCTGTGGACGCAGTCGATCGAGGACGGCGCCGAGACCCTGGTGGCCGACCCGGTCGCCCTGTTGGCCTCCGCCGACGCCGATCTCGATGCCGAACTCCCGCCCGAGGAACGCGCCCGGCGCGAACGCATGCGCGAGGGCGCCGGCGGCATCACCTCGTTCGCGACCGACCGTGCCACCACCGTCGCCGCGTTCACCCTCGCCGGCCGCCTGTTCGTCGCCGGTCTCCTGAGTGCGGCGGCCCGCGAGCTGCGCATCGACGGCCCGGTGTTCGACCCTCGCCCCGATCCGCTGGCGCGTCGGCTCGCCTACGTGAGCGGCAACAAGCTGCGCATCGCCGAGCTCGACGGCTCGAGCTGGGAGCTGGCCGGCGAGGCCGACCCCGAGGTCACCTGGGGCAGCGCCGATTTCGTCGCGGCCGAGGAGATGCACCGGTTCCGCGGGTACTGGTGGAGTCCCGACGGCGCAGCGATCGCGGCGTGCCGCGTCGACAACTCGCCCGTGCAGCAGTGGTGGATCGGCGATCCGGCCGACCCGAAGAAGGAGCCGCACGCGATCCGTTATCCCGCGGCCGGCACCACCAACCCCGACGTCACGCTCCACGTGCTCGCCCTCGACGGGGGCTCGGTCGAGATCATGTGGGACCGCGACTCGTCGCCGTACCTGGCCACCGTGTCATGGGCCGGCCCCGATCGGCTCCTGCTCGGTGTGCAGTCGCG
>JBILUM010000027.1:0-10981 GCA_044370995.1 Ilumatobacteraceae bacterium
GGTGACCGAACCTACGAGGCCTCGGTCGCAGCGCGCGCCGACGCCGACGAGTACGTGTTCTACGACGGCCCGCCGTTCGCGAACGGCCTGCCCCACTACGGCCACCTGCTCACCGGGTTCGTGAAGGACGCGGTGCCGCGCTACCGCACGATGCGCGGCCAGAAGGTCGATCGGCGCTTCGGGTGGGACTGCCACGGCCTGCCCGCCGAGACCGTGGTCGAGAAGGAGCTCGGCGTCAGCGGACACCCGGCGATCACCGCGTTCGGCATCGACAAGTTCAACGACGCGTGCCGCACGAGCGTGCTCCGCTTCACCGACGACTGGCACCGCTACGTCACCCGTCAGGCGCGCTGGGTCGACTTCGAGCACGACTACAAGACCCTCGACCTCCCGTACATGGAGAGCGTCATGTGGGCCTTCAAGACCTTGTGGGACAAGGGCCTGATCTACGAGGGGTTCCGCGTGCTGGCGTACTGCTGGCGGTGCGAGACGCCGCTCAGCAACACCGAGACGCGCATGGACGACGTGTACCGCGACCGGCAGGACCCGGCGCTCACCGTGCAGTTCCAACTCGACTCGGGCGAGAAGATCCTCGCCTGGACCACCACGCCGTGGACCCTGCCGAGCAACCTCGCGCTCGCCGTCGGACCGGAGATCGACTACGCCGTGATGGAGCAGGACGGGCAGCGGTACATCCTCGCCGAGTCGCGTCTCGGGGCGTACGAGCGCGAGCTCGCTGGTGCCGTGCAGGTCGGCACGCTGAGCGGCGCCGACCTCGTCGGCCGGCGCTACACCCCGCTGTTCCCGTTCTTCGCCGACACACCGAACGCGTTCCACGTCCTCGCCGCCGACTTCGTGAGCACCGAGGACGGCACCGGCGTGGTGCACATGGCGCCGGGCTTCGGTGAGGAGGACCAGAACGTCTGCAACGCGGTCGGCATCCCGACGCTCTGCCCGATGGACGAGCACGGCCGCTACACGAGCGAGATCACGCCGTGGGCCCACGTCCACGTGTTCGACGCCAACCCCATGGTGATCAAGGACCTCAAGGACCGCGGCCTCGTCGTGCGCCACGACAGCTATCAGCACTCGTACCCGCACTGCTGGCGTTGTGCCGAGCCGCTCGTGTACCGGGCGATCAGCTCGTGGTTCGTCGAGGTCACCAAGATCAAGGACCGGATGGTCGAGCTGAACCAGCAGATCACCTGGGTGCCCGAGCACATCAAGGAGGGCAGCTTCGGCAAGTGGCTCGCCAACGCCCGTGACTGGAGCATCAGCCGCAACCGCTTCTGGGGCTCGCCGATCCCGGTGTGGAAGAGCGACGACCCGGCGTACCCGCGCATCGACTGCTACGGCTCGCTCGAGGAACTCGAGGGCGACTTCGGCGTGGCGGTCACCGACCTGCACCGACCGCAGGTGGACGACCTCGTCCGCCCCAACCCCGACGACCCGACGGGGAAGTCGATGATGCGGCGCGTGCCCGAGGTGCTCGACTGCTGGTTCGAGAGCGGCAGCATGCCCTTCGCCCAGGTGCACTATCCGTTCGAGAACCGCGAGTGGTTCGACAGCCACTATCCGGGCGACTTCATCGTCGAGTACATCGGCCAGACCCGCGGGTGGTTCTACACGCTCCACGTGCTGGCCACCGCGCTGTTCGATCGCCCCTCGTTCAGCACCTGTGTGAGCCACGGCATCGTGCTCGGCGACGACGGCCTGAAGATGTCGAAGAGCCTGAAGAACTATCCCGACCCGATGATGGTGTTCGACACGTACGGCAGCGACGCGATGCGGTGGTACCTGCTCAGCTCGTCGATCCTGCGCGGCACCGACCTCGCCGTGACCGAGGAGGGCATCCGCGACACCGTGCGCCAGGTGATGCTCCCGATCTGGAACTCGTGGTACTTCCTGTCGCTGTACGCGAACGCCGATGGCAAGGTCGGCGCATGGCGCACCGACAGCGACGACGTGCTCGACCGTTACATCCTCGCCAAGACCCACGACCTCGTGCGCGACGTGACGGCGCAGATGGACCTCTACGACCTGTTCGCCGCGTGCGGATCGGTGCGCACGTTCCTCGACGTGCTCACCAACTGGTACGTGCGCCGCAGCCGCGACCGCTTCTGGGCGGGCGAGCAGGCTGCGATCGACACGCTGCACACGGTGTTGTCGGTGCTGTGCCGGGTGGCCGCGCCGCTGCTGCCGCTCACCACCGAGGCCGTGTACCGCGACCTCACCGGCGAACGCAGCGTCCACCTCACCGACTGGCCCGACGCCGCCTCGCTGCCCGCCGACCCCGACCTCGTCGACACGATGGACCTCGCCCGCGACGTCTGCTCGGCGACGCTGCGGGTGCGCAAGGCCCATCAGCGCCGCGTCCGTCTGCCGCTGGCCAGCCTGACGGTGGCGGTGCCCGGTGCCGACCGCCTCGCCGGGTTCACGAGCCTCATCGCCGACGAGGTGAACGTGAAGGGGCTCGTCCTCACCGACGACGTGGCATCGGTCGCCACGCACGAACTGCAGGTGGTGCCCGCCGCGCTGGGCCCTCGCCTCGGCGGCCAGACCCAGCAGGTGATCAAGGCCGTCAAGGCCGGCGACTGGACACAGCAGGGCGACGTCGTCACCGCCGGCGGCTTCGACCTGCAGCCGGGGGAGTACCAGCTCAAGCTGGTGGTCGCCGGCGGCGGTGCGAGCGCGTCGTTGTCGGGTGGCGCCGGCGTGGTGGTGCTCGACACCGAGGTGACGCCGGAACTCGAGGCCGAGGGCACCGCCCGCGACCTCGTCCGTCTCGTGCAGCAGGCGCGCCGCGAGGCCGACCTGGCCGTGTCCGACCGCATCGTGCTGCGCCTCGGTGTGCCCGAGTCCGTGCGCCGCCAGCTGGTGGCGCACCAGGCGTTCGTGGCTGACGAGACCCTGGCGACGTCGCTGTCGTTCGACGCCGTCGGCGTCCCGACGGCCGAGCTCGACGGCGAACCGATCGTCGTGCAGGTGTGTCGCGTCTGATCGTCGCTCGCCCGACCGCGCGGGGCGCGACCCGGGTGCGGCTGCACGGCGATCCGCTCGTCGGGGCGGGTTCGTGACGTACCGGTCGCCCCGACCACCGTTCGGGGCGGCAGCCAGATAGCATCCGGCCCTCGATTCGGTCGATGGAGGTGCACCCCAGATGGCCACTGCCAAGCAGGCAACTGCCAAGAAGCAGCCCGCCCAGAAGCAGCCGGCGCAGAAGCAACCTGCGCCCAAGCAAACGACTGCCAAGCAGCCGCCCAAGGGCGCTGCCGCGAAGCCGTCGACCGCCTCGTCCAAGGCCGCCAAGGCGCCGGCGGCGAGCAGCTCGAAGCCCGGTGCCGCAGCGACGGGCAAGAAGTCCGCGGCGGCACCTGCGGCGACGAGCGCCAAGGCAGCACCGCCCGCCAAGGCCACGCCGACGAAGTCCGCCGCGTCTGCCGCAAAGGCACACGCCACCGCACCGCCCGCAGCGAAGAGCGCCAAGACAGCACCGCCTGCCAAGGCCACGCCCGCCAAGGTCGCGCCGGCACCGAAGCCGGCTCCCAAGACCGCACCGAAGACCGCACCTCGTGCGGCCGCCACCCCCGCCACCAAGAAAACCGAGCCCACCACCACCGTGCCGAAGAAGTCGACCCCCCAGACGACCGCGGCAAAGGCCAGCAAGGCCACGTCGCCCACCCCTCCCCCCGCCCCCGAACCGACCCCCGAGGTCGTCGACAAGCCCGTGGCGAAGAAGCCCGAGCCGAAGAAGCCCGAGCCCAAGCCGCTCACCGCAGCTGAGATGATCCCGCCCGTCAAGGGCGTCACCAAGGACGGCATCGCGTACACCAAGGACTTCGACGCGAAGTTCCTCACCACCCAGAAGGCATTGCTGATCGAGGAGCGCGCCGCGCTCACCGGTCAGGCCGACCGGCTCGAGGACGAGGCCAACGCGCTCATCGAGGAGCAGGAGATGGGCGACGTCCAGTTCGACGACGAGGGCGGCGAAGGCGACACCATGGTCGTCGAGCGCGAGCGCGACCTCGCCCTGTCGGCGCAGGCCCGTCAGATGATCGCCGACATCGACGCCGCGATGGAGCGGCTGGCCGTCGGCACCTACGGCTACTCGATCGAGAGCGGCCGTCCGATCTCGCGGGAGCGCCTCGAGGCGATCCCGTGGGCCACCGTCCTGGTGGAGGAGAAGGTCGGCGGCATCGGCCGCCGTTGATCGA
Source organism: Ilumatobacteraceae bacterium (assembly GCA_044370995.1). GTDB lineage: Bacteria > Actinomycetota > Acidimicrobiia > Acidimicrobiales > Ilumatobacteraceae > VFMC01. The sequence goes on from JBILUM010000027.1 coordinate 4,215, forward strand.
CACGATGGACGACGCGATGCCGCCCGATGTCCCAACCGACGTCGGGGTGACCGAGCCGGCGAGCGGCTCGACCGCGCCCGGTCGGCGCTGGCGACCTCGCGTCGCGCCGCTCAGTCTCATGGTTGCCGCGGTGATCGTCGTGCTCGACCAGATCACCAAGCACTGGGCCGTCAACGAACTCTCGGGCGATCGAGAGATCCACGTCATCTGGACCCTGCAGTGGAACCTTTCGTTCAACACCGGTATGGCGTTCTCACGCGGGCAGGGCCTCGGGCCCGTGATCGCGCTGCTCGCGATGCTGATCGTGATCGTGCTCGTCGTCAGTTCGGCGCACGTCGAGAGCCGCCTCGGGCGCTTCGCCGCCGGGATGCTCATCGGTGGTGCGATCGGGAACCTGATCGATCGGATGTTCCGTGGTGACGGCTGGTTGCACGGCGCGGTCGTCGACTTCATCGACTTCCAGTGGTTCCCCATCTTCAACATCGCCGACATCGGGGTCACCGTCGGGGCCTCGCTGTTCGCGTTGGCCACGATCCTGGACGGTCACCGTCGCGACACCGTCGCCGCGGCCGAACCGGCCGCTGACGAACCGGCCGCTGACGAACCGGCCGCTGATGCCTCGACCGCTGACGCCTCGACTCCGCAGGTCGACTCGTGAGCGACGACGGCGCACAGACCGACGGCCTGTTCCACGAGATCGTCCCCCAGGCGCTCGCAGGGGAGCGGCTCGACCGGATCGTCAGCCTGCTCACCGGTGCGAGTCGTGCAGACGCGGCCGTGCTGGTGGCCGACGGTGGCGCCCCCGTCGACGGCTCGATCGTCACCAGCGGCAAGCTCCGGCTCTCGGTGGGACAGGCGATCATCGTCGACCCCGGCCATCTGCCGCAGCCCGTCCCCCCGGCCCCCGATCCCTCGGTGAAGTTCGGCATCGTGTACGTCGACGACCACGTCATCGTCATCGACAAGCCGGCAGGGCTCGTGGTGCACCCGGGCGCCGGCAACCCCGACGGCACGCTCGTCAACGGGCTGCTCGCGAGATTCCCCGACATCGCCTCGATCGGCCAGGAGGGCCGCCCGGGCATCGTCCACCGCCTCGACGTCGGCACGTCCGGCCTGCTCGTCGTGGCCCGGACCGATCTCGCCTACGACCAGCTCGTGGCGGCGTTGTCGAACCGCGACGTCGGGCGCCGCTACCGCACCCTGGTGTGGGGGCATCCGGCGAGTCCCGCGGGCGTGATCGACGCGCCGATCGGGCGCGACCATCGCGATCCGATGAAGATGGCCGTCGTCGTCGACGGCAAGGTCGCCCGCACCCACTACCGCACGCTGCACACCTACCGCCAGGTGGGCGAGGTGGCCGAGTTGGAGTGCCGGCTCGAGACGGGCCGCACGCACCAGATCCGCGTGCACCTCGCCGCGATCGGACACCCGGTCGTCGGCGACGGCACGTACGGTGGCAACCGCTCGGCCGTGCGCACCGCCCGCCCGGTGCTGCACGCGGCGGCACTGTCGTTCGTGCACCCGGCCACCGGTGAGACCATGTCGTTCGAGTCGCCGTTACCGGACGACCTGCAGGCCGTCATCGACTCGTTGGGAGTGCCCGACGACGAGCTCGACGACCTCGCCCCCAGCGACGATCTCGCACCAGGCGACGACATCGACAGCGACAGCTGAGCGGAACGCAGTCGGCGACCCCGACGGGTCGTGCCGGTCCGGTGGTGACAGACCGGTGGTGACAGACCGGTGGTGACAGACCGGTGGTGACAGACCGGTGGTGTCAGACCGGGTCGACGAGGGCGGCGACGATGCTCGCCCGGTCGGGCCATGGGGACTGGCCCTCGGCCACGCTCGCGACGTCGGCGAGGGTGAAGCCGTGCAGCAGTTGGCGCATGTGCTCGCCGGCCAGCTTCCAGATCGCGTAGAGCACGCACTGGCCCTCGTGGTTGCACGAGCCGTCCTGGTGCGGGTCGCCGAAGTCGCCGAGCGAGATCGGGCCGTCGACCGCCGCGAGGATCTCGCTGAGGCGGATCTCCTCGGGGAGTCGGGCGAGCACGTAGCCGCCGCCCACCCCTCGCTTGGATCGCACGAGACCGGCGCCCTTGAGGGCGAGGAGGATCTGCTCGAGGTACGGCTGGGGGATCGCGGTGCGCTCGGCGATGTCACGCACGCTCGTGGGGCCCGGGTCGGAGGCGTGCAAGGTCAGCGACAGCAGCGCTCGACACGCATAGTCGCCCTTGCTCGACACTCGCATGGATGCAGCGTAGTGGCTCGACCACCGCTGCGGCTCGACCGCGGGGTGCGGCGGGTGACCGGCGCCCGGAGCGACGAGCGGATGTGTCGGGTGGTTGGCGACGGGTGGTTGGCGACGGGGGCGTCGAGGTGGTGGACTGTGCGAGCCGTGTCGAGCTCACCGATCATCCCTCAGTACAGCGGGCCCAACGTTCGGGGCCTGATCCCCGCGTTTCTCGGCCCGCGGGGTGTCGCCCGTCCGTCGTGGTTGCCGGCGGAGGCAGCGACGGCGACCCAGGTGGTGCTGTTCGTCGTGGACGGCCTCGGATGGGAGCAGTTGCAGGCGCGTCAGCACCTCGCCCCGACGATGGCGGCGATGGCAGGTGGCCCGATCACCACGGTCGCCCCGACCACCACGGCGACGGCGCTCACGTCGATCACGACCGGTCTCACGCCGGGCGAGCACGGGCTCATCGGGTATCGCATCGACGTCGGCGGCGACGTGCTCAACGTGCTGCGGTGGCACACCGACGGCACCGGCGACGCCCGCCGGCTGCACGAGCCCACCAGGCTGCAGCCGTTCACCCCGTTCATGGGGGAGCGGGTACCGGTGGTGAGCAAGGCCGATCTCGAACGTTCGTCGTTCTCCACGGCTCACCTGCGCGGGTGCACGCCGGTGGGGTGGCGGGTGCCGTCGAGCCTGCCCGTCACCGTGGGCGAGCAGCTCCGCGCCGGCGAACGCTTCGTGTACGCGTACTACGACGGCGTCGACAAGGTCGCGCACGAGCGTGGGTTCGGCCCGTACTACGACGCCGAAGTGGCCTTCGCCGACCGCCTGGTCGCCGACGTGATCGCCGCCCTGCCGGCAGGCGCGGTCCTCGTCGTGACCGCCGATCACGGCCAGGTGCAGGTGGGTGAGCGGATCGTCGACCTCGATCCCGGCGTCAACCGCCTCGTGCACCACGGCTCGGGCGAGGGACGGTTCCGGTGGCTGCACGCCCGACCCGGCGCTGCGGCCGAGCTGGCCGAAGCAGCGCAGGTGCACGCCGATGTCGCCTGGGTCGTCACCCGCGAGCAGACGATCGACGAGCAGTGGTTCGGCCCGGTCGTGTCACCGCCGGTGCAGGCCCGATTGGGCGACGTCGCGCTCGTCGCCCGCGACGACATCAGCTTCCACGACGCCGCTGACTCCGGCCCGTTCCAGCTCCAGTGCCGCCACGGGTCGATGACGTCGGCCGAGGTGTATGTTCCGTTGATCGCTGCCGCCGGCTGACCCGCTGCCTGCCGACACGCCCCGATGCTCCCGAAGGACCTGCCATGACCAACGCCCACGACCCCTCCGGACCCGCTGTCGATCACAGCCCCATCGACCGTGGTGAGGTCGAGCGCGGCGAGCTGGTCGGTCTGCCGATCGCCGGCCCGCGCGACCACGAGGGCGAGCAGACCGAGACCGTCTCCGAGCCCGCCAAGGTGATGCGGATCGGCTCGATGGTGAAACAGCTCCTCGAAGAGGTGCGGGTCGCACCCCTCGACGAGCGCAGTCGCGAGCGCCTCGCCGAGATCTACGAGCGGTCGATCGTCGAGCTCAGCGAGGCGCTGTCGCCCGACCTGCAGGACGAGCTGCGCAACCTGGCGCTGCCGTTCCGCGACGGCGAGATCCCTTCCGATGCCGAGCTGCGCATCGCCAAGGCACAGCTGGTGGGCTGGCTCGAAGGCCTGTTCCACGGCATCCAGGCCACGTTGTTCGCCCAGCAGCTGGCGGCCCGCCAGCAGCTCGAACAGATGCGCCAGCTGCCGCCCGGGTCGATGCAGGGTGGGCCGCAGATGCCGCCCGATCGGCCCGGCACCTACCTCTGATCCGCCTCTGATCCGCCTCTGATCCGCCTCTGATCCGCCTCTGATCCGTCTCTGATTCGCCTCTGATTCGAGCGGAGGTGCCGTTGTCCCCCCGCCCATCCCGCGGCTAGGGTCGAACGAATCACACACGTGTAACTCGCCGGACGACCGGACCCCAGCCGTACCCACGGCAGCGCAGGGGATCGGGCCCGGCAACCGAGCGAAGGAAGGGAGGAGGTGCGGTTGGGCGACTCGTTCACCCATCTCCACGTCCACACCGAGTTCTCCATGCTCGACGGCGCAGCCCGACTCGACGAGCTGGTGGCGAAGGCGGTGTCCGACGGTCAGCCGGCCCTCGGCATGACCGACCACGGCAACATGTACGGCACCCTCGAGTTCTACAAGGAGTGCCGCAAGCAGGGCGTGAAGCCGATCATCGGCACCGAGGCCTACATGGCCTACGACAGCCGCAAGGAGCGCCCGGCCCGCCGCGGCCGCCTCGACGACTCCGGCGGCGACACCGAGGGCGGCAAGAAGCTCTACTACCACCTGATCCTGCTCGCCGAGACCGATCAGGGGTATCGCAACCTCATCCAGCTCGCCAGCCTCGCGTTCATGGAGGGCTACTACTACAAGCCCCGCATCGACTGGGAGCTGCTCGAGAAGTACCACCACGGGCTCATCGCCACCACCGGCTGTCTCGGTGGGCACGTGCTGCAGTCGTTGCTCCAGGGTGACGACAAGGGCGCCCTCGACAAGGCGGGTCGCCTGCAGGAGATCTTCGGCAAGGACAACCTGTTCGTCGAGATCCAGGACCACGGCCTCGCCGCGCAGCGCGAGACCAACCCGAAGCTGATCGAGATCGCGAAGCGCATCGGCGCGCCGCTGCTCGCCACCAACGACTCGCACTACACCCACCAGCACGACCACGAGGCCCACGACGCCCTCCTGTGCGTGCAGACCAGCGCACTGCTCAGCGACCCCAAGCGGTTCAAGTTCGAGGGCACCGAGCACTACCTCAAGACCGCAGCCGAGATGCGGTACCTGTTCCGTGACTACCCCGAGGCGTGCGACAACTCGCTGTGGATCGCCGAGCGCGCCGACGTCACGATCGAGTTCGGCAAGCCGCAGCTGCCCAACTTCCCGATCCCCGAGGGCTTCACCGACGACGCCCAGTACCTCGACCACCTCACGTGGGAGGGGGCGAAGATGCGCTGGGGCGACGACCTGCCGAGCGCGGCGATCGAGCGCATCGCGTACGAGCTCCAGGTGATCAAGAACATGGGGTTCGCGAGCTACTTCCTCATCGTGTGGGACCTGATCAAGCACGCCAAGGACACCGGCATCCGCGTCGGTCCCGGCCGTGGGTCGGCCGCCGGCTGCGCCGTGGCGTACTGCCTCAAGATCACCGACCTCGACCCGATCAAGTACGACCTGCTGTTCGAGCGGTTCCTCAACCCCAGCCGCATCTCGATGCCCGACATCGACATGGACTTCGACTCGCGATACCGCGACGAGATGATCCGGTACGCGGCCGAGCGCTACGGCCGCGACCACGTCGCCCAGATCATCACCTTCGGCACGATCAAGGCCCGCAACGCAGTGCGCGACGCCGCACGCGTGCTCGGGTTCCCGTACGGCGTGGGCGACAAGGTCGCGAAGGCCATGCCGCCGCTGGTGATGGGGCGCGACACCCCGCTGCGGTACTGCTTCGAGGAGAACCCGAAGTATGCCGACGGCTACAAGGCCGCCTCCGAGTTGCGCGCCATGTACGACGCCGATCCCGACGTGAAGCGCGTGGTCGACGTCGCCAAGGGGCTCGAGGGCCTGAAGCGCAGCGACGGCATCCACGCCGCCGCCGTGGTGATCACCAAGGACCCGCTCACCACGTACCTGCCCATCCAGCGCAAGCCCGAAGCCGGCGTGGCTCCCGAGAACGCACCGGTCGTCACCCAGTACGAGATGCACGGCGTCGAGGAACTCGGCCTGCTGAAGATGGACTTCCTCGGCCTGCGCAACCTCGACGTCATCACCGACACGGTGAACATGGTGCGCGCCACCAAGGACCCCACGTTCGACATCGACTCGGTCACCCTCGACGACCCGGGCGTGTTCGCCCTGCTCGGCCGAGGCGACACGATGGGCGTGTTCCAACTCGAGTCGCCCCCGATGCGAGCCCTGCTGCGCTCGTTGGCACCCACCAGCTTCGAGGACGTGTCGGCCGTGCTCGCGCTCTATCGGCCCGGGCCGATGAGCGTGAACATGCACTACGACTACGCCGACCGCAAGAACGGGCGGCAGCCGGTCGAGTACTTCCACGAGGACGCCCGCGAGGTGCTCGGCGACACGTACGGCCTGATGATCTACCAGGAGAGCGTGATGCGCGTGGCGCAGAAGTTCGCCGGGTACTCCCTCGCCCAGGCCGACTCGTTGCGCAAGGCGATGGGCAAGAAGAGCCGCGAGGTGATGGCCAAGGAGCGCGCCGACTTCGAGACCGGCTGCGAGACCACCGGCTACGGGCGCGCGCTCGGCGAGAGCCTGTTCGACGTGATCGCGAAGTTCGCCGACTACGCGTTCAACAAGAGCCACACCTTCGGCTACGGCCTCGTCACCTACCAGACCGCGTATCTGAAGGTGCACTACCCGGTCGAGTACCTGGCCTGTCTGCTCACCAGCGTCAAGAGCAACCTCGACAAGGCGGC
>JBILUM010000511.1:0-2982 GCA_044370995.1 Ilumatobacteraceae bacterium
CGCCGGGCAGCAGCGCAGCACCGTCGTGCACCGTCGCCGTGTGCGACATCATCGCGAAGCGGCTCACCGCGGTCTGCGACGGCAGACCGTCGGCCTCGCACCGTTGCGTCACCGCCGAGCGGGCCGCATTGTCACCGATCGCCACGAACACCCGGTCGACCTCGTGCTGGCGGGCGATCTGCAGCAGATCGGCATCGAGGCCCAGCACCGGCACCGCCAGCCCGGCGATGCCCGTGCCGTCGCTGCTCACCGCACCGACGACCACGTGACCCGGATCGTCCTGGAGCGCCTCGAGGCACACCCGGGCGTGCCCGCCGGCGCCGACGATCAGGACTCGTACCGGCCGCTCACCCACGAGCGAGAACAGTAGCCACCTCACTCGCCGTCCGAGGGTGCCCCACCGACGAGGGTCGCGACGAGGCCGACTCGGTACGGTTCGAGGCGTGAACATCGCTCAGGGAAACATCATCGAGGTCTACGCCGACATCTGGTGCCCCTTCGCCCACGTGGGCATCCGTCGCGTCACCGATCGCCGCGACGCGCTCGGCGTCGGCACCCTCCTGCGCGTGCGCGCCTGGCCGCTCGAGCTGGTGAACGGCAAGCCGATGGACGCCGCCTTCATCGGCGAGGAGGTCGTCGAGATCCGCGAGCAGGTGGCACCCGACCTGTTCGCCCACTTCGACGAGTCGGCCTTCCCCGCGACCACCCTGCCCGCACTCGCCCTGGTCGAGTCGGCCCACGAGGTGAGCATCGAGGTGGGCGAGCGGATGAGCCTCGCCGTGCGGGCCGCCCTGTTCGAACAGGGCCGGCGCATCGACGACCCCGCGGTGCTCGCCGAGCTCGCCGACGCCCACGGCGTACCGCCCGCTGGCGACCGCCACGCCGCCGCCGTGCTCGCCTCGTGGGACGAGGGCCGCGGCCGCGGCGTCATCGGGTCGCCCCACTTCTTCGCACCCGACGGCAACTTCTTCTGCCCCGCCCTCGACATCAGGCGCGTCGACGGCCACCTGCAGATGTCGCCCAAGATCGACGTCTTCGAAGCGTTCGTCGCCGCCACCATCGGCACCGCCTGAGCCGTTCGACCCATTCCCGAGGGGATGGCACGAACGTTCCGACCGATCCTCCCGAGCTGACCTAGCGTTCATGAGGTGACGTTCTCGCGGGTGGCCGTGCTCGGACTCGGGAAGGTGGGGCACCTCGCCGCCACCTTCCTCCACCAGGCGGGATTCGAGGTGACGGGCATCGATCAACGCGTGCCCGCCACGGCCTCGTCGTTCCCCGTGCAGGTCGCCGACGTCGGCGACGTGACGGCGCTCGATCACCTGCTCGAGACACAACAGGCGGTGCTGTCGTGCCTGCCGTACCACCTCAACCGCGAGGTGGCCCGCCTCGCCCACGCCCGCGGCCTCCACTACTTCGACCTCACCGAGGACGTCGGCACGTCGCAGACCATCACCGAGCTGTCCGCCACCGCCCGCTCGCTCATGGCACCCCAGTGCGGCCTCGCCCCTGGTTTCGTGAGCATCGTCGCCGCCTCGCAGGCCGCGGGCTTCGACGAGTGCCGATCGATCCGCATGCGCGTCGGCGCCCTCCCGCAGCACCCCACCGGCCTGCTCGGCTACGCGTTCAACTGGTCGCCCGAAGGCGTCGTGAACGAGTACCTCAACGACTGCGAGGTGATCGAGGAGGGCCAGCGCAAGTGGGTGTCGTCGATGGAGTGGCGCGAGACGCTCTACATCCACGGCACCCGGCTCGAGGCGTTCACCACCTCCGGCGGCCTCGGCACCATGTGCGACACGTTCCACGGCACGGTCGCCAACCTCGACTACAAGACGATCCGCTACCCCGGCCACATGGATCTGATGAACTTCTTCTTCCACGAACTGCTCCTTCGCGAGCAGCGCGACCTCGCCGGCCAGATCCTCACCAACGCCAAGCCACCCGTCAGCGACGACGTCGTGTACGTGCACGTCTCGTCGGAGGGCACCGTCGACGGCCGGCTGCACCGTGAGGAGTTCGTCCGGGCCTACACGCCGACGGTGGTCGGCGGGGCGCGCAACACTGCGATCGCCTGGACCACCGCCGGATCGGTCGCCGCCGTCATCGAGCTCGTACGCGCCGGCGTCGTGCCGGCAACCGGTCTGCTCCGCCAGGAGCACGTCCGGCTCGCCGACTTCCTCGCGACCCCCACCGGCAAGCTCTTCGCCGCCTGACCGGCGATCGGCGACCGCGCTTGCCGGACGCTTGCCGGACGCTTGCCGCAGACTTGCCGGACGCTTGCCGCAGAACAGATGACGGGGCCGTTCTGCCACCGGGCGTGGGAAATGTCTGACGCCTTCTTGACTCGAACCTGCAACTCCGGAGGCCGATCATCGATACGTGGCGACGGAGCGGGTGACGAACGGTGAGATCCCGGTGGAGGCGCTGCTCGCGCAACTCCGTCGAGCCGCCGAACGCGACGGCGTCGAAGACGTCGACGCCGTCGTCGCCGAGTTCGCCACCTACGTGCGCGCCCAGGCGCCGCGCATCGCCGCCCAACGGGCCGGCCGCCGCAGCGGCCTGTCGTGGAGCGGCGCCCTGCTCACCGCCGGCGCCCTCTCCGTCGCCGCGTTCGGCGCCGTGGCCAGCGGCCTCGTGGCCCTCCCGTTCCTCCCGTCCGCGGCGTCCTCCGCCGACGCCACCGCCCGCGGCGCCGACCAGGACGCCGACGATGCCCTCGGGCTCACCGGACTCGTCGGGAGCGACGGCACTGCGGCTGACGGACAGGCCTCGAACGGCACCGGCACAGGGGACGGCAGCGCATCGACCGCAACGGCGACGACCGACGCTCTCACCGAACCCACACCCGTCGGCGCATTCGCCGAGACCGCGCCGATGACCTTCACCGACCCCGACGCGCTCGGCAGCCAGGCGCCGTCGTGCACGACCTCGTCCACCACACCCGTCACCCCTTCGACGAACGCAGCGGATCCCGCGGACCCC
>JBILUM010000512.1:0-2981 GCA_044370995.1 Ilumatobacteraceae bacterium
CGCCGAAGGTGCAGAAGTCGTCGAAGCCGTTGTGGCCCACCCCGTCGATGATCCACAGCAGGCTCGGCTCGGGCACGGCCTCGAACGAGGGCCGCGTGCGATCCTCTGCCGGCACCACGGCGTCGACGCTGCCGGCCATGAAGAACGACGGCTTGTCGGGGAGGCCGGCGTCGCCACCCTCGGCCGTGGTGGTCGTGACGGACGGATCGCCGATGAGGACACCCGACGCCAGGCTCACGTAGCCGTCGACGCGCTCGTCGAGAGCGGCTCCGAGCACCGTGCCGCCACCGGCGGAGTGGCCGACCGCGACGACCATCGAGTCGTCGACGTGGCCCGACAGGAGGCTGTCGGGCGAGCCGTTTTCGGCGACGACGAGATCGAGCGACTGCAGCAGGTCGTCGACCGAGTCGTTTCGGTCGCCGGACGCTGTGCCGTTCAGCACATTGGGGAGATCGCGGGACGGATGATCGGGCGATGCGACGACGAAGCCCCACGAGGCGAGATGGGCGGTGAGGAACGAGCTCTGCAGGCGGATGCCCGTGAAGCCGTGGCTGAACAGCACGACCGGGAAGGTGCCGTCGGCCGCCTCGGCATCGCGGGCGCCCTCGAAGGTGAACGAGGCGGGGATGTCGGCGGTGAGGATCTCGCGGATGGCCGGCGGCGTGAAGTCGCGGACGTCGTAGCTGACCTCGCCGGTGGTGCCCGCGACCGCCGGGTACCAGACCTCGACCGAGGGCCCCTTGGCGAGGGTGTAGGTGGTGACGCCCACCGGGTACGGGCCGGGCTCGGCGTAGGTGGCCGCGATCGTGGCGAGGTCGAGCGTGGTGGGCGGGGCCGCCTCGGTCGTGGTGGGCGCGGCTTCGGTGGTCGCAGGCGCCGGTTCGGTGGTGGGGGCTGCGGCTTCGGTGGTCGCAGGCGCCGGTTCGGTGGTGGGGGCCGAGCTGTCGTCGTCGCTGCTGCACGCGGCGAGGCTGAGCAGGACGACGGACATGGAGGCGAGCACACGACGAGAGGTCATGGGCTCAGGTTGGCACGGGTCACCGGTCGTTGTCGGGTCGACGTCGGATCGAGAAGTCGGGCCACCGGACGGGGCGTGGTCGGACAGACTGAGGGCATGGTGACGGAGCAGCAGCGATGATCCGGTTGGGCACGGTCGTGGTGGGTGCCGACGACGTGGCGCGAGCGGTGGCGTTCTGGTCGGCGGTGCTCGGCTTCCGGGCGGTTGGCTTCGACGACGCCGACGACGATTTCACGATCCTCGTGCCACCGTCGGGGGAGGGCACCCGTGTGGGGATCCACCGGAGCGAAGTACCCGTGCAGGAGCACCCTCGCGTGCACCTCGATCTCATCGTCGACAGTGCCGCTGAGCAGGAGCTCGAGGTGGCGCGCCTCGTCGGTCTCGGCGCGACGAGAGTGTCGTGGGAATACCCGGGCGATGCCGACTTCGTGGTGCTCGCCGATACCGAGGGCAACCGCTTCTGCGTGGTCGACACCAGCTACGGCTGACCGTGCGCTGCTGGTCGGGCGGAGGCCGGCTCGCAATCGTTGGCTCGAATCGACGCCGACACGGTAGGGTTTCCGACTGCTGCACGGGCCCGCCCGTGACGCGATGGCGACGTGGCCGAGTGGTTCAGGCAAGGGCCTGCAAAGCCCTGTACATGAGTTCGATTCTCATCGTCGCCTCCAGCCCCTGACCTGGTGAAGTACCAGCTCAGGGGCTCTTTTCGTTTTCCCGCCAGTGTCCGTGAGTGACCGGCAGAAACCGTCATCGACCCCCATTTCGTACCCATGCGGCACCCATTTCGTTCCCACGGAGGAGACGAGAGATGGCATCGATCGAGCGGCGCAGCGGTGGATACCGCGTCAGATATCGCGACCCGGCGGGTCACAACCGGAGTCGGACCTTCAAGCGCAAGGTCGACGCCGAGCGCTTCGCCCGTGAGGTCGAGGTCGACATGGACCGGGGCGCATGGATCGACCCCAAGGGTGCCGACATCTCGCTCGCGGCGTGGGTCGAGACGTTCATGGCGATGTCGGCGTCGCTCTCGCCGACGACGATCGAGACCTACCGGCGCGATCTCGACAAGTACGTGCTGCCCGCGTTCGGCGCTCGCCGGCTCGGGCAGTTGCGTGCCGAGGAGATCGAGCGTTGGTTGAACGACGAGATCGTCGCTGGCATCGCGTCGTCGTCGGTGCACCGGCACTATCGGACGCTGCGTCGGGTGCTGCAGGCTGCGGTCGAGAAGGAGCGCTTGCTGACCAACCCGTGTAACCGGGTGCGGCCGCCGAAGGTGACAACGCGGAAGATGACCGTGCTCGATTGGGATCAATGCCTGACGGTGGCCGAGGCGACGTCGCCGCGGTACCGGGCGATGATCTACCTCGCGCTCGACTCGGGCATGCGATGGAGCGAGCTCGTCGGCCTGCGGCGATCGCAGGTCGATCTCCTACGTCGCAAGGTGCGCGTGACCGAGCAGCTGGTCGAGTTGAGCGATCGCACTCGGTTGCGCAAGGAGCCGAAGACGACGGCGGGCGTTCGGTCGATCACGATCTCGAAGCTGACCGCCGGCATGCTCGCTGCCCATCTCGAGGCCTTCGGTCGAGCCGATCCGGACTCGTTGGTGTTCACGACCGCGGCCGGTACGCCGATCTCGCACTCGAGCTTCCAGACGCACCACTTCAAGCCAGCCTTGAGGGCTGCCGGTGTGGACGCTCGGTTTCACGATCTCCGACACACGAGCGTGGCCCTGGCGATTGCCGCCGGTGCGCACCCGAAGGCGATCCAGGTGCGGATGGGCCACAGCTCGATCACCGTGACACTCGACCGGTACGGCCACCTGTTCCCCGAACTCGACGAAGCAATCGCCGACGCCTTCAACGAAGGCTGGCGAGCCGCAAGAGTCGCCGCCGGCATGGTCGCTTGACGCAGTCGGCCGCGCTGACCAGATCGGCCGCTGCCCGACGAAGGTGGCCCTTCCGAG
>JBILUM010000131.1:0-6556 GCA_044370995.1 Ilumatobacteraceae bacterium
GTCGCCGCGTGGGTGTGGCGATCGGCATTCCGCATCGCCATCGGCCTCCTCGGAGCGGCCCGCTCCCACGACGAGTTCGTCCGACGGCTGGCGGAGGACTCGCGCATCGAGCCGTCGCACGCGGAGTTCATCGCGCTGCTCGGCTCGCTCAGCCAGCAGCAGCGGGCGTGCGTGGTGCTGCGCTACACGGGCGGGTTCACCAGTGAGGAGATCGCCGAGCTGATCGGGTCGTCGGCCGGCACCGTGCGGGTGCAACTGCACCGCGCCCACGCCACGCTCCGCGCCGAGCTCGACCCGAACGAGATCGAACGGCGGCTCGGATGACCGACCAGCGGCGCGAGACCGAACCCGACCTCGATCCCGAGCTCCAGGCTCGTTTCGACGAGCTCGCCGCCGTCGAGGTGCCCGACGTGTGGGCCGGCGCGACCGCGCGAGCGCGTGAGGCCGGTGGGGACGGGGAGCCGCCGGTGCCCGTGGCTCTCGCACCGGTACGGGCGCAGCGGACTCGGCGGACGTCGCCGTGGCTCACGAGCGTCGCCGCCGTGATCGCGGCCATCGGCGTGATCGCGCTCATCGCCGTCGTGCGCAAGCCGATCGAGGAGCCACCCGCTGCGGCCGCCACGACCACCGTGCCGGCGCTGGCGGTCCGCACCCTCGCAGCGCCCACGGTGGACGGCGTGACGACCATCGAGCTCGAACTCGGCTACGACGCCATCGGCGAGGAGTTGCTGCCCAACGCGGTGTACGTCCTGCGCGAGGGCGCGGCCTTCCCGGAGGCCATCGCGTTCACCGGCTGTCTTGCCGTCGACGACGTGCAGATGAAGCTCATCCAGCCCGCCTACGTGGTGGACGCGCCGGCGGGCGACGCCACCATGTGCGGCCTCGGCAGCATCCTGCTGCGACCCGGCGACGTGTCGACGCTCACCATCGTCGCGAGCGGTCTCCCCACCGGGTCGTACCGTGTGGCGCTCGCCGGGTGGGGCTCCGAGCCGTTCGAGGTGATCACCGCGACCGACGGATCGGTCGCGGCCGGCGGGTCGGTCCCATCGGACGCGTCGGCTGGGGCGACCACGACCACCACCGAGGCGGCGGCGCTGTCGTTCACCGAGCTGTCGCTGCAGGAGCTGCCCGACGGGTACACGTTCGAGTCCGCGGTGCGCGACAGCAGCGGCGATCCGCAGGTGGGCATGGCGCGCTTCGTCGGGCCCGAGGGGCAGCCGGCGCTCGTGCTGCTGACGCGGGCGACGCCCGACTTCTTCCGCACGCCGATCGAGCTCGGCCGCGAGACGTGGCCGGTCAACGGGCGCACGGTGGTGAACGACGGCGAGGGCGACGGCTCATGCCTGCCCGACGTGTGCTCGGTGGGCGTGCAGTGGGACGACTCGACCGCGGTGTCGGTGCTGTGGATGGGCGATCCGGCGGCAGGGGTCGAGCTCGGTCCGGAGCACACGGTGGAGTCGCTGGTGGTGATCGCGGCGACGCTGATGGAGGTCCCCGACTCGTTCTACCGCGACGGCTCGATCGCACCTGCCGAGGACGCCTGACCCCCTGACCCCCCTGGCTGCCGGCGGGCTGCCGGCGGGCTGCCGTGACAGATCGGGTCCGACCCGAACGGTCGGCTGCATGAACTGGCTGGGGCCGCGATCCGGTGGTGTGGGAGTGCTGGAGGCACCCGCGTCGGCGACGAGCCGCCGCGAGGGCCGCCGCGAGGGCCAGCGCGATCGTCGGCCTGACGTCAGCCCGGATGCCCGCGATGGCAAGGCCGGACGGTCGTGGCTGCCCACGTTCCGGCACCGCAAGGCCGAGTCGACACCGATCGCCGTGCCGACCGGCCCCGCGTTCGCCGAGATCGCGACCGAGGCCGTCGCCTCGTTCCGCAGTCAGGCCATCGGCATGCGCTGTCGACACGGTCGCGACGCCGCGGCCCGGGTGCGCGTGGTGTGCAGTTCGGCCGCGTACATCAGCGATCCGTCGCAGCTCGAGGTGTGGGTGCTGCTCGGCGACGTGGACGAGGATCGGATCCCTCCCCGGTGGGACCCCACCGAGGTGATCGCCGACATCCTCCTCACCGACTGGGTGCTCCAGTTGCGCGCTGCAGCGCTCGGTCACCTCATGGCCCTCGACTGGCCCGACGTCGACCGGGTGGTCGTGCGCATCGACGCCGCCGACCGCGTCGAGCGTCGCGGCGGCTGGGACTACGTCGTCTCCCACGCCGCCTGAGACGCGCCGGTCGCGCGTCAGGGAGTGCAGCGCCCAGCGGGCCCGGCAGCGACGATCGAGGCGATCTCGGTCGGCGTGAGTGCACGCTCCCAGACCGACACCTCGTCGAGCACGCCCGAGTACCGGAACGGATCGCCGAGTCCACCCTTCGACCCGACGCGGAACTGGAGATCGGCCGCGGCGTTGAGGCTGCCCGCCTGCGAGGCCCTCGACGCGACGAGCACACCGTCGACGAACAACCTGATCTGCTGTTGGTCCCAGGTGGCGGCGACGTGATGGAAGTTGCCGTCGAACAGCGCCGATGCCGACACGCGGAGTTCCGCTGGGCGTTGTGTGGTGATCTCGTCGGTCTCGAACACCAGGTCGCCGAGCGGTGAGAGCGAGAGCGCGTACGACCGAGCGGCATCGTCGGTGCTCGGGAAGTCCCAGCGGCTCACGAGCATCTGCACCGTGCCGGTCGTCGGCATCGGCTTCATCCAGAACTCGACGCTCATCGACGACCCGACCACACCGACGTCCGGACTGGCCAGCACGCTCCCGCCATCGGTTCGGAAACCGCTGCCGACGACCGCCGGGACGTAGCCGGTCGACCCACCGAGGGGCGGGCCGGTCCGTGCGACCATGGAGCCCTCTGCCGACCACCATGCCATCTGGTCGGTGGCAGCGATCACCGCACACGGCGGCACGGTCGCCGCGAAGAGACTCGGCGCGCTCAGATCGAGCAGCGGCTCCTTGACACCGTCACCCGAGTCGTCGGTCCACGAGGTGTTCCCCGCGGCGAGAACCGTGGCGTACATCGCCTGCACGTCGGCTGCGCTGTCCGGATCGACGACACGCGCCAGCAGGGCGAGCGCTCCCGCGACGTGCGGTGCGGCCATGCTCGTGCCGCTGAGGACGGCGTAGCTGCCACGCTCGATCGGCACCGTCGACTCGATGCACGAGCCGGGTGCCGTGATGTCGACGACCTGCCCCCAGTTCGAGAAGTCGGCGAGGGTGTCGTCGACGTCGAATCGACATGTCGGTGTGCCGACGCCGCCGGCGCGGCCGTCGAAGTCGGCGAGTGCGCTCACCGTGAGGACGTTGGCGAACGCCGACGGGCTGTACCCGCCGGCATCGACGTCGAAGTTGCCGGCCGAGACGGCGAACGCCACACCGCCGGAGACCGCGGACTGGATGGCATCGCGCAACGCCTGGCTGAACCCGGGCGCACCGAGGCTCATGTTGGCCACCTCGATCGTGCCGGCGTTCGCGGCGACCCAGTCGACGCCTCGGAGGATCCACGACAGGAAGCCCGTGCCACTCGCGTCGAGCACCTTCACCGACCAGAGCCTGCTGCCGGGGGCGACGCCCACGGTGCCGACCTGGTTGTCGAGCGCACCGACGATGCCGGCGACATGCGTCCCGTGCTGTGCGTCATCGTCACCACCGGCGATGCAGATCGGTCCCGAGGTGCAGTCCACCCCACCGGCGACGTTCAGGTCGGGATGCTGCAGGTCGATGCCGCCGTCGAGCACGGCGACGTCGGCATCGACCCGGACGTCGTCGACACCGTCGATGTCGATCGCACGGTTTCCGGCGGCGTAGCTGCGGGAGACCCCGGTCGGGACCGTCTGAGCGTCGATCGACACCGTCACGTCGCGTTCCACGTAGGCGACGAGCGGGTTGCTGGCGAGCGCTGCGGCCTCCTGATCCGTCGCGGTCACGGAGAAGCCGTCGAGCGCCGTCTCGTACACCGCGCCGAGTTCGGCGGTGACGGCGTTCGAAAGTCGAGTCGCGGTGAGTTCGACATCGGTGGCGCTCGGCCGGAGGACGACGATGAATCCCGACTCAGCCGTCGATCGCGCCGACGCGGGCAGGACGGTCAGCGACCCGAGGAAGAGGAGCATCGCGAGTCCCCATCGACGCCGCACCGTCCGTCCTCCTCGCCTCGGCCATCTCCGACTGACCGACCGTACGCGTGGGTCGGTCGACCTCGGTCCTCGAGCGGCTGGTGTTCACCCGATGTTCCCCTGCGCCACAGCGGGCATGCCCCGACGCACCGACACGTCATCTCCCGTCCACACCGGCGCGGGTGCCGAGGAGAGAAGTCGGACGGGGCCCGTCGCCGGCCGCAGCTCGCGACACGGCTGCACGAACCCCGCACCTGCGCATGTGGGGGCGGTCCGGCGGTGCGTGTAGTGTTCTGGCCGCGAAAGGCGCGAAGGCGCCGATCGAGACCACATGTCGACCGGGGACGCCATCAGGGTGGCGCTTCACCGGCACTCTCAACACAGGGACGAACACGATGATTGCTTACGACTATCCACTCCTCAGCCTGTTCTGGACGATGCTGATCTTCTTCTTCTGGTTCGCGTGGATCCTGTTGGTGTTCCGCACCATCGGTGACATCTTCCGCAACAGCGAGATGGGCGGGGTCAGCAAGGCCATCTGGCTGCTCCTCGTGGTCATCCTGCCGTGGCTGGGCGTGTTGCTGTACATGATCGCCCACGGCGCCGACATGGCCCGTCGCGACATCGCCCAGGCCCAGGCCCAGGAGGACGCGTTTGCGTCGTACGTCCGTCAGGCCGCCGGCTCTTCGAGCAGCACCGCCGACGAACTGACCAAGCTCGCCGGTCTGCGCGACAGCGGCGTCATCACCGACGCCGAGTTCGCTGCCCAGAAGGCACGACTGCTCGGCTGAGCATGTTCCAGATCTGCTGAACGTCGGCGCCGGCCGGCAGTGCTTCGTTCCGACGGGACGAGCGCTGTCGGCCGGCGCTGTCGTTACGGCCGGGAGCCTTACGCCGTCGTCGACATCGCCGACGCGCTCGACTGCTCCCAGCTCTTCTTGAGCGGCCGGTAGAGGAACCCGAGCAGCGCGGTGGTCACCACCACCGAGACGCCGATCGAGATCACCGGCTTGTCCTGGATGACGGTCGCGACGAGATACGAGAACACGCAGGTGTACGCCGCCCACAGCGTGCCGCCGATCGCATCCCACAGCAGGAAGCTGGCGTAGCGGTGTTTCGTGAGCCCCATCGTGGCGTTGACCATGAAGCGCAGCCCCGGGACGAAGCGGCCGAACATGATCAGCGTCGGCGCCGTACGGCTCATCACCTCCATCGAACGAGCGACCTTTTCGTTCCGCTGTGCCTTGTCCACCTGCGCAGACATGAACCGGCGGAGCACCGTACGCGACAGCCAGTAGAGCAACGAGTCGCCGATGATCGCTCCGAGTGAACCGGCGACGATCAGGCGCCAGAGCTCGATGCTCGAACCGTCCTGCGCCGCGAGGTTCGACGCCGTCGTGAGCAGCGACTCGCTGGGGAACACCGGCACGATCGCGTCGAACACCACGAACCCGAAGATCACCGCGTACGGATGAGCGAGGTCTGCCAACTCGAGATTGGCGACGAACGTCGCGACCAGTGGGGTGATCCACACCGCTGCCAACGCCAACAAGACACCGAGCAGCAGCACCCGAAAGCGCGGCAGGTGCAGATGGTGCGTCGGCTGGCTGTTCTCTGACGATTCGAGGTTCGACATGTGGTCCTCCGGGTTCACTGCGCGAGCTCGGCAATGGCCATGCCGTTCCACATCCGTGTAGTGGGCGGCGATCATACGACGGAGGATCGGCTCGGCCGTCGACCGTCCGACAGCGGCTCCTTGCGGTCGGCCGTCGCTCAGCGGCGAGAGTATCTTGGCGTGCTCATCCGCCGCCGAACAACCTGCATCCGAACAACCTGAAAGGGCCACTTGCCATGACCGACGCCGTTCTCCAGCTGCCCTCGTGGCGACCCGGCCCGACCCGCGATGCGGTCGTCGCGTTCCTCGACGCGGCCATGTCGCTCCCGGTCGCCGAGCGCGTCGCGGCCTTCGACAACGACGGCACCCTGTGGTGCGAGCGCCCCACCCTCGTCCAGTACGACTTCTTCGCAGACGGGCTCGCTGCGGCCGCCACCGCCGACCCGACGTTGCGCGACCGTCCCGAGTATGCAGCGGTCCTCGACTCCGATTCGGCGGCGATGGCCGACATCGGGCTCGTTCGCATCGCGATGGCGCTCGCCGAGCTCTTCGCCGGCATCGAACCGGACGAGTTCACGCGCCGAGCTCGGACGTTCATGGACAGCGCCGGCCACCGCACGCTCGGCCTCCCGCTTCGGCGCGCGTTGTACCAACCGATGCTCGAGTTGCTCGACGAGTTGCGTCGGCGAGAGTTCACGATCTTCATCGTCAGCGGCGGGGGCACCGAGTTCGTGCGGGCCGTCAGCGACGACCTCTATCAGGTCCCCGCCCAGAACGTGGTCGGCACGCTGGTCGGCTACGAGTTCAGCCGCAGCTCCGAGGGACGACCGGT